>NZ_JADDTS010000037.1:0-61054 GCF_015159675.1 Enterobacter cloacae complex sp. S2 | reverse complement strand
TCTTCGTACGTCCCGCGAAAAACAATCTTCTCCGCTTTCTTCTCCAGCTGATAGCCGTACATCGGGTCGTAATAGTCCTTCAGCAGCGGCACAAGCCAGCTGAAGTGCGCGTCAGTGCTTCCAGAGCGCTGTTGTTCCAGCAGCGCGGAATCTAATAGCGCGGTAAATTCCGCGAATCGTTGCAGCCCCAGACGACGGCGGATGGCGAACAGGCCGTGATGCAGGTATTCGCTGTAGGCTTTCCAGCCCGCTTCTTCACCGTAGGCGGCAGAAAAGTCGGCCCACATGTGGTCGAAATACTCTTCGCGCAGGCGCTCAAGACGGATCTCAAACGGATCTTCGACCACCACGACAGGCGCTTCCGCCATGCGGTCGCGCAGGCACTCCGGCAGGTGGTTAGAGCCAATCATCCGGCCCTCATCCTCCAGCACCCAGCGCGCGGCATCTTTTTTTAGCAGCTCGACGGCAAGGTGATTCTCGAAGCTCGCCTGAGAAAGTTGCGGGGTGAGCGTGCGGCCAAATGACGAGCCGCGATGGTGCGCCAGCCCTTCCAGATCGATACCCTGCGCATGCTGCTTCACCAGCAGCGTTTTGCCGTTTCCGGTACAGCCACCGATAAGCACCATCGGTTTTTGTGACTGCTCAATCGTCACCTGAATTGCCGTCTGGCGCAGGGCCTTATAGCCGCCGCGGATCAGCGGATAATCGATTCCCGCCTCTTTAAGCCAGGCCTGGGAGATATGTGAGCGCTGGCCACCGCGCGCGCAGCAAAGGTAGCCCTCAGGATGGGCCAGGCTGGCTTCGCGCCAGGCGTTGATGCGCGCCTCTCGCGTCTCGCCGTTGACCAGGCTATGGCCGAGCGTCAGTGCGGCGTCCGGACCCTGGCGTTTATAGCAGGTGCCGACGGCGGCACGCTCGTCGTCGTTCATTAAGGGCAGGTTGAGTGCGGCGGGCATCGCACCCTGGACAAATTCGATCGGCGCGCGAACGTCGATTAAAGGGGTATCGGACGCGAGGATCGCGCGATAGTCCGTTCCATCGTTCATGGTGGTTCCAGAAGAAAGCTAAGCAGCAATGGGCGGGAATTGTACGCCGGGGAAGGGGAAGGTCAACTCCCCGGCGGGGGTTACTTACTTCAGTTTTGACTGCGCCCAGACAATCCCGCTCGCGTATTCTGGCGGCAGCAGGGGAACAATCGCTTCCAGCGTGGCGCTCAGGCGGTCCGTGTCGGTATCGTTCAGGTTCAGGTGGCCGACCTTACGACCCGGGCGCACCGCTTTGTCGTACCAGTGCAGGTGCACCAGCGGCAGCTTCAGCCAGTCGTAGTTCAGATCGGTGCCGATCAGGTTGATCATCACCGACGGGCTGGTCACCACCGGCTGCGGCAGCGGCAGGTCAGTGATGGCGCGCAGGTGCAGCTCGAACTGGCTGATGGAGGCACCGTTTTGCGTCCAGTGGCCGCTGTTGTGCACGCGCGGCGCAAGTTCGTTGATCAGCAGACCCGATGGCGTGACGAAACACTCCATCGCCATTACGCCCACATAGCCCAGCTCATGCATGATGGCAGAGAGCATCTCTTCCGCCTGCGCCTGCTGGTCAGCATTGGCCTGCGGGAAGGCGACGCTGGTGCGCAGAATCCCGTCCTGATGCAGGTTATGCGTTAGCGGGTAAAAAACGGTGTGCCCGTCATGCCCGCGCGCGCCCACCAGCGACACTTCACCGCTGAAGTTTATGCCCTGCTCAACGATGCACTCGCCGTAGCAGTCGTCCGGCAGCTCGGCGGTGTCGTTCGCGCGCAGGCGCCACTGCCCGCGACCGTCGTAGCCGCCGACACGACGCTTCACGATCGCCAGATCGCCCAGCATGGCGAAGACGTCATTCCACTCGCTTTTGTCGGACAACAGCTGCCACGGCGCGGTCGCAAGGCCGAGCTTGTCGAACAGCTGCTTTTGCGTCAGACGGTCGGCGATGATCGGGAAGACGTCGCGGTTCACAAAGGCGTTATGGCGCGCCAGCTCGCGGGTCAGGGCGGTTTCCGGCCAGCGTTCAATTTCGGCGGTGATCACGCTCTGATGGAACGGCACGGCTTCCGGCTCGGCGTCCAGCCCGACGGGCCAGACGGCAATACCCATCGGCTCACCGGCCTGACGTAGCATCCGGCCAAGCTGACCATTACCAAGAACGCAAACCTGCTTCATGCTGCACCCCGCGGATCCGGGTTATCCAGCACCTCGTCGGTCTGGGCTTTACGCCACTCCGCCAGGCGTTGATGTAAGTCATTATCATGCGTCGCGAGGATCTGCGCGGCCAGCAGGGCGGCATTTGCGGCACCCGCCTTACCAATCGCCAGCGTACCGACAGGGATACCGCGCGGCATCTGGACGATAGAGTACAGGCTATCAACCCCGCTTAACGCGGCGCTCTGTACCGGCACGCCCAGTACCGGCACCAGGGTTTTGGCGGCAATCATGCCCGGCAGATGTGCTGCGCCGCCCGCACCGGCAATGATCACCTCGTAACCGTTCTCTTCGGCGCTTTCGGCGAAGCTGAACAGTTTATCCGGCGTACGGTGCGCGGAAACCACTTCGACGTGGTGCGGAACATTCAGGATTTCAAAGATTTCGGCGGCGAATTGCATGGTAGCCCAGTCGCTTTTGGACCCCATCACGATGGCGACACGCGCCGGATTATTGCGGGAAGACATGCGTCTTAAAACTCCTGTGGTGCGGAACACACTGCTTTCGAGGGCACAGAGAATAGCATGTAATACCGGCAAGGAAAACGGTTGCGTGGTCGTGAAATGGGCGAAAAAACGAGGAGGGTTAAAACGGGAAGGCGATCAGTTCCACACCTTCCGGCGTGACTTTGACCATCGATCCTTCGCTGTGCCAGGCGCCTAAAACCACGCGATGGGCGGGCTCGCCGTTGGCGATAAGGGAATGCATATCGGGACGATGGGTATGGCCGTGGATCAGCCACTGAACGCGATGCTTCTCCATCACCTTCACCACCGCCTGCGGGTTGACGTCCATGATGGTCATCGATTTGCTGCTGTTGGCGGCCTTGCTGCCCGCGCGCATTCTGGCGGCGATGCGGTTGCGAATAAACAGCGGCAGGGCGAGGAACACTTTTTGGATCCACGGGGTGTGAACTTTGGCGCGAAACGCCAGGTAGCCGGTATCGTCAGTGCAGAGCGTGTCGCCGTGCATGATCAGAATATTGCGGCCATAGAGGTCAAGCACCTGCTCTTCCGGCAGCAGCGTCATGCCGCTCTCGCGGGCGTAGCGCTGGCCGATCAGGAAATCACGGTTGCCGTGAATGAAATAGCAGGGGACGCCGGAATCCACCAGCGCTTTAATGGCCGCTGCCATCTCACGGTGCAGCGGGTTCGGATCGTCGTCGCCTATCCAGGCCTCAAACAGGTCACCCAGAATGTACAGCGCATCGGCGCTTTTCGCTTCACCGCGTAAAAAACGCAGAAAACCGGCGGTTATCGCCGGTTCTTCTGTTTGCAGATGCAGATCCGCAATAAAGAGTGTCGCCACGAATTACTCGCTGACGGTCACGCTTGTGATCACAACGTCTTCTTTAGGAACGTCCTGGTGCATACCGCTGCGGCCAGTAGAAACGGCTTTGATCTTGTCGACCACGTCCATGCCTTCAACCACTTCTGCGAATACGCAGTAGCCCCAGCCTTGCAGGCTTTCGCCAGAGAAGTTCAGGAAGTCGTTGTCCGCCACGTTAATGAAGAACTGTGCGGTAGCAGAGTGCGGGGCCTGAGTACGGGCCATTGCCAGCGTACCGCGGGTGTTTTTCAGGCCGTTGTTCGCTTCGTTTTTGATCGCTTCTTTCGTCTCTTTCTGGCGCATGCCAGGCTCGAAACCGCCGCCCTGGATCATAAAGCCGTTGATCACACGGTGGAAAATAGTGTTGTTGTAGAAACCTTCGCGGCAGTAGTCCAGGAAGTTTTTAACTGTTTCAGGCGCTTTGTCATCAAAGGTTTTGATTACGATATCGCCATGATTAGTGTGGAAAGTAACCATTTTTGCATCCTGTTCCGTTATTGTGGTGCGTCGACCCGTGCTCGGGTCACATATAGGGGCTTGTTATAGCATAACCACAGGACACGATCACCTTGCATTGTGTGCTGACCGTGCTCCGAATTATGGGTATTATAAGGAACAAACAATCCACACACGTGTTTACATGGAATCTTCGATGTTAAAAATCTTTAATACAATGACGCGCCAAAAAGAGGAATTTAAACCTATCCATGCCGGGGAAGTCGGCATGTACGTGTGTGGTATTACGGTTTACGATCTCTGTCATATCGGCCATGGCCGTACCTTTGTCGCGTTCGACGTGGTGTCCCGCTACCTGCGCTTCCTGGGCTATAACCTGAAGTATGTGCGCAACATCACCGACATCGACGACAAAATCATTAAACGTGCTAATGAAAATGGCGAAAGCTTTGTCGCGCTGGTGGATCGCATGATCGCCGAAATGCACAAGGATTTTGATGCCTTGAATATTCTGCGCCCGGATAGCGAGCCGCGAGCGACCCACCATATACATGAAATCATTGAGATCACCCAAAAGCTGATCGAGCGCGGTCACGCCTATGTGGCAGACAACGGCGACGTGATGTTCTCGGTGCCGACGGACCCAACCTACGGTGCGCTTTCCCGCCAGGATCTGGACCAGCTCCAGGCCGGTGCTCGCGTGGACGTGGTTGACGTGAAGCGTAATCCGATGGACTTCGTGCTGTGGAAGATGTCCAAAGCGGGCGAACCGAGCTGGCCATCCCCGTGGGGCGAAGGGCGTCCGGGCTGGCACATTGAATGTTCCGCGATGAACTGCAAACAGCTGGGCAACCATTTCGACATCCACGGCGGCGGTTCGGATCTGATGTTCCCGCACCACGAAAATGAAATCGCGCAGTCCACCTGTGCTCACGGCGGCGAGTACGTGAACTACTGGATGCACTCCGGGATGGTGATGGTTGACCGCGAGAAGATGTCGAAATCGCTGGGTAACTTCTTCACCGTGCGCGACGTGCTGAAGTATTACGACGCGGAAACCGTGCGCTACTTCCTGATGTCCGGCCACTATCGCAGCCAGCTGAACTACAGCGAAGAGAACCTGAAGCAGGCGCGCGCTGCGCTGGAGCGTCTGTATACCGCACTGCGCGGCACCGACAGGTCTGTTCCGGCCGCTGGCGGCGAGGCGTTCGAAGCCCGCTTCGTTGAGGTCATGAACGACGACTTCAACACGCCGGAAGCCTACTCCGTGCTGTTCGACATGGCGCGTGAGGTGAATCGCCTGAAGTCAGAAGATATGGCGGCGGCGAATGCGCTGGCGTCGCATCTGCGTAAGCTCTCTTCCGTGCTCGGCCTGCTGGAGCAGGAGCCGGACGTGTTCCTGCAAAGCGGCGCGCAGGCGGACGACGGTGAAGTAGCGGAAATTGAAGCACTGATTAAAGCGCGTCTGGAAGCGCGTCAGGCGAAAGACTGGGCGGCGGCGGATGCGGCGCGTAACCGTCTGACCGAGATGGGTATTATTCTGGAAGACGGCCCGCAGGGAACGACCTGGCGTCGTAAGTAATTTTCCCCTCACCCTAACCCTCTCCCACAGGGAGAGGGGATGGTTAGGTTTTCTCCCTCTCCCTGTGGGAGAGGGCTGGGGTGAGGGCATCAGCGCGCACGTTTTCTCCACCATAACACTCCCATCAGCACCATCCCCGGCAGCCACACCCACAGCAGTTCCGAGATAATCACCTGATGCCCGTACGGCGTGGTATAGCGCGACAGTGCAAACGGCGCGACCTTAATCACCTGCCACGGTGCAAAGAAGCGCTCATCTGTCCAGGGCCACAGCCAGCCGACGCCTTTCCCGCCGGTGGTAATCGAATCCAGCAGGCTGTGCGACAGCAGCGACACGGTTAAAAACAGCCAGCAGCGCGACAGGCTGGCCCGGAACCATCGACGCCCAGCCAGCACGCAAAGTATGGGCACTACAAAGGCAAACAGCAGCGAATGAGTGAAACCGCGGTGGCCGAAAATATTCCCGTAGGCGACACCGAATTTAAACGCCAGTACGTCAGCGTCAGGCAGCATGGCGAGGACGATCCCGGCAAACAGCAGGCGGGGTGGGATGACTTTGGTTCCGAGCCCTAAGCCCAGACACAGAGGTACGGCAGCGTGGGTGATAACGGTAGGCATTGCATTTATCCATGGCAAATCATGGAAATATAGCAGTCATCACGCGCTATAAGACCCATGCTAAATTCTGAATTTACGCCGATTCCCGCGCGATAAGCTGGCCGGAGAGGGTAATACGCTGCGTTTGCAGATCCGGCTCCTTCAGCCTGCGGATCATCAGCCCTGCCGCCTGGCGGCCGGTCTCTTCACTGGCAGACGAAACGTAAGTCAGTGACGGCGACGTGAGGTTTACGTGAAGCATATCTTCAAAGCCGATCAGCGCCACCTGCTGGGTTAAAAACACGTCTTTGCCCACCGTGCGCCCCACCTGGTGAATGCCGGAGATCGAACCGATCATCGCGTCCGGCGAATGGCAGAGCAGGGCGGTAATCGTGTTGTTCTTCTCCAGCAGCTGGCGAGTCGCCATGGCCGCCGCCTGCGTATCATCGGTGCAGGCGGGAGAATATTCCTCACGCCAGACCAGGCCGTTCTGCGTCATCGCGCTGCGAAAACCGAGCAGGCGCTGCTCGCGAATACGGCACCCGTCGCGTCCGCCAATGTAGGCGATGGTGCGGTGCCCGCGCTCGATAAGATAACGCGCGGCCAGGTTCGCCGCCTGGCGGTTATCGCGCATCACCAGGTTGCATTTCTCTTCCAGCAACGACTGCGAAACCGCCACAAGCGGCAGCGGGCATTGGCGAATGTGTTCCGGGAGAGAGGCGGCGCGGGTGTCCGACGCCAGATAGATGACGCCCGCCACGCCCTGCTGCTTAAATGAGAGCAGGGTACGCTCAAGATGTTCGTCGTCGTTCAGCGGCTGACCGAGAAAAACCATATAACCCTGTTTCTCCAGCTCCTGAACGATGCTCGCCATCACTTTGATGGAAAAGCTGTCGCTGAAGTCCCGCAGGATCAGGCCGATTAAGTTGGAGGTGTTGGCGCGAAGGTTGGCAGCGGCGACGTTATGAACATAGCCCAGCGTTGTGATGGCGGCATTGACCTTCCCGATCGTCGCCTCTGAGATTTTCCCTTTCTGGCGCAGCACCAGCGACACGGTAGAAACCGACACGCCCGCATGCTTTGCAACATCAATAATGCTGACTTTCTTCAAAACCGCTCCCTGAAATTTACCGATTATCAGCCAGATAAGAGGCGTACCCCAGCGTACAGGAGACGCCTCCTTCAGGCATCTTATTATTTGCCAATCATCGTGGACATGGTCTGGGCGATAAACTGTGCTCTGGCCCCGAAAATCACCTGTATCCCGTTGTCGCCAACAAACACCACGCCGCGTGCGCCCAGCCCGTTCAGCCCGTCCCGGTCCACCGCTTCGCTCTTCGCCACTTCCAGACGCAAACGCGTGATGCAGGAGCCGACAGAATCAATGTTCTGCGCACCGCCCAGCAGGCCGATGATTTCGGTGGCAAGTTCGGAATCGGACTTGTCATTTGCGCTGGCGGTCACTTCGGTGCGGCCCGGCGTTTTCACGTCGAAACGGCGGATCACGAAGCGGAACGTGAAGTAGTAAATCAGGGCCATAGGGATACCGATGATAATGGCGCTCAGGAAGTTGGTCTGATAGCCGTTAAACGACGGCAGGATCCCGAACGACAGGTAGTCGATAAAGCCCGCCGAGAACGACTTGGCGATGTGCGCATGCAGCAGGTACATGGTCATGTACGCCAGGCCCGCCATGATGGCGTTGAAGACGTAAAGGATTGGCGCCACGAAGATAAAGGTGAACTCTACCGGCTCGGTGATGCCCGTCAGGAAGCAGGTGAGGGCGGCGGAGAAGAGAATACCGGCAGCAATTTTCTTATTCTTCGTATGCGCTTCATGGTACATCGCAAGGCACGCCGCAGGCAGCGCGAACAGCATCAGCGGGAACTCGCCCTGCATGAATTTCCCGGCGTTCTGGTAGGTATCGCTGCTGAAGGATTTCACCCCTTCTTCGAGCATCTTGAACCAGATGGTCTGGTCGCCGTGGATCACCTGACCCGCCTGGGTGGTGTAATCCCCGAACGAATACCAGAAGGAGGGATACCAGATGTGGTGCAGGCCGAGCGGGATCAACGCGCGCTCCACCAGCCCGAAGATAAAGGTCGAGGCCGCCTGGTTATCGCCGTTCACCACCACGGACAGGGCGTCGATCCCGGACTGAATATGCTGCCACACGTACGGCAGCAGCAGGCCGAGCAGGAACGACAGAAATGCCGTCGCAATCGCCACAAAACGCTTCCCGGAGAAGAAGCCGAGGAATTCCGGCAGCTGCATGGTGTGGAAGCGGTTGTAGCACCAGGCCGCGAGAATACCGCAGATCAGGCCGCCAAAGACGCCCATCTGCAACGTCGGAATGCCGACGACCATGGCGTATTTCCCGCCCTGGGAGGCCATTTCCGGCGTAATGCTCAGCACGGTGCTGATGGTGATGTTGGTGACAAACACCGAGACCGCCGCAGAGAGTGCCGCAATGCCGGATTCCGAAGCCAGACCGACGGCAGAGCCGATGGCGAACAGCATCGGCAGGTTATCAAAGATAACCCCGCCGGCGTTCATCATCAGCGGCAGGTGGAACTTATCGCCGAAGGCCAGCAGCAGGCCCGCAGCGGGAAGCAGTGAAATTGGCAGCATTAAGGCGCGACCAATCATCGATAACTTAGACAGCGATTTAACAAACCCTGATATCAGACTCATGCTGATTTCCCCCGAGTAGCGCTTTTTCGCGCTGTTATTGTAAGTAGAACGTTTTAGTAGAACGTTCTACTTATCGTGGGGAAAGTCTGAAAATCGCGCAACATAATTTTCACGTTTCGCCAGAGGGAATAGTGATTATTTGAAGTTGATCGATAATTAACCGCGAAGGGTGTGAGGGGATTGTGAGAGAAATTGCCGGGTGGCGGCTTCGCCTTACCCGGCCTACAAACGGAGACAGTACGTAGGCCCGGTAAGCGCAGCGCCACCGGGCATCAGACAGCTCAGGCCGTCACGGTCACGCTCTGACCTGCAAAGCTCACGGTCTGGCCCGCGACAATTTTGCAGCGCTTGCGGGTTTCCACCGTGCCGTCTACTTTTACCTGCCCGTCGGCGATGACGATTTTCGCCTGCGCGCCGCTTTCGCTCCAGCCTTCCAGCTTCAGCAGATCGCACAGCTCAACGTGCGGATGTTTACCTAAAGAAAAAGTTGCCATGATTACGCGTCCTCTACGTCGTGATACTCCTCGCACGCCTGCAAGGTATTCTGAATCAGTGTTGCTACCGTCATCGGGCCTACGCCGCCCGGGACCGGAGTAATATAGGAGGCTCGGGCTGCGGCATCTTCATACACCACGTCGCCAACCACTTTGCCGTTTTCCAGACGGTTAATACCCACGTCCACGACGATTGCGCCCTCTTTGATCCACTCGCCCGGAATAAAGCCCGGCTTGCCGACCGCAACGATCAGCAGATCGGCGTTTTCGACGTGATGACGCAGGTTTTTGGTGAAGCGGTGGGTGACGGTGGTGGTGCAGCCCGCCAGCAGCAGCTCCATGCTCATCGGGCGGCCCACGATGTTGGAGGCGCCAATCACCACAGCGTTCAGGCCATAGGTGTCAATGTTATAACGCTCCAGCAGCGTCACGATGCCGCGCGGGGTGCACGGACGCAGGCGCGGCGCGCGCTGGCACAGGCGGCCCACGTTATACGGATGGAAACCGTCAACGTCTTTGTCCGGCGCGATACGCTCCAGCACCTTCACGTTGTCGATGCCCGCAGGCAGCGGCAGTTGAACCAGAATGCCGTCGATCTCTTTATCGGCATTCAGGGTGTCAATCAGTTCCAGCAGTTCTGCTTCGCTGGTGGTTTCCGGCAGATCGTAAGAGCGGGAGACGAACCCCACCTCTTCACACGCTTTGCGTTTGCTGCCGACATAAATTTGCGAGGCCGGGTTGCTGCCAACCAGCACTACGGCCAGCCCTGGAGCGCGTTTTCCGGCAGCTTTACGCGCCTTCACTTTTTCCGCAACCTCAGAGCGCACCTGCTGCGCAATCGTTTTACCGTCAATAATCTTTGCTGCCATCAGAGAGAAGATTCCGTCTGTAACGTTAGAAAGGGGGGGATTACCTGTATTTTGTCAGAAGCGAGCGCCGCTGTCAGTCACCCTTTACGAGATTTCATCGATGGCCCGCAAAATCCCTTCTCAGTGCATGGTCAATTTCTTAGGGGCGATTAGGATGTGACCTGGCAAAATGGCAGCGTTTTGACATATTACAAAATAGATTCCTGAGCTACTTTGTCCTCTCCGAAATAAGCCTTCAATTTTTTAATTGAACGTATTTCTTATTCCCGAATATGCGCGGGAAGGGTTATTTACATTTTAAAGGAATAGACATGAAACTCAGCAACATTGCTTCTACTGTTATTGCAACTCTGGCCCTGGTCGCGGGTGCCGCTCACGCAGAAGATCCGGCAGCACCTGTATCTGTAAACGGTGGTACGGTGCATTTTAAAGGTGAATTAGTGAATGCCGCGTGTTCAGTGAATACTGACTCTTCAGAGCAGACGGTTAATCTCGGCCAGTACCGTACCGCGAAATTCACTAAAGTGGGTGACACCACCTCCAATATTCCCTTCACCATCGAACTGAACGACTGCGATCCTGCGGTAGCGAAAACCGCTGCTGTCGCGTTTACCGGCCAAATCGACGCCACCGACAAAACGCTGCTGGCGGTAAGCTCCGGTAACAACGACAACTCCGCGAAGGGCGTAGGCATTGAGATCCTCGACAGCAAATCCTCCACGCTGACCCCGGACGGTGCAACCTTCTCTGCGGCCCAGAACCTGATTGAAGGGACTAACACCCTGAACTTCACCGCGCGCTATAAAGCCACGGCGGCGACCACCGCGCCAGGCCAGGCAAACGCGGACGCAACATTCGTAATGAAATACGAGTAATGCCTGAGTACAGGGATGTGGCTGGCCTCAGGGAAGAGGTCTTTTGATCGCCTATACCGGGAGCGAAGGATGACAAGGACTGGGATACTGCTGTGTGCCCTTGCGATTGCCTCAGCAGTAAACGCACATACCGTTGTCATAGACGGCGGCAAAGTACACCTCAGGGGAGAGCTGGTTAACGGCGGCTGCGCCGTGGCCCCGGACAGCCAGAATATGCGCGTGGATATGGGGCAATACCGCACAAACGCCTTTTCCGGCGTCGGCAGCTTTTCCACGGTTAATGTGCCTTTCACCGTACGTCTGCTGGATTGCAGCGTGGACGTCTCCCGCACCGTGGGGATCCAGTTCCAGGGAGTGACACCGGCAGAAGACCCGCAGGTTTTCCTGGCGACATCGCGGCCGGGGGAAAATGCGGTCAGCAGTGGTGTCGGACTGGCGCTTTTTGACGAACAGCAACGTCAGATCATCCCGAACGCGACGGCAGTGAGCTGGTTACCCATTAACACCCGCGAGCTGGTATTTCATTTCAGCGCCCGCTACCGGGCTATTTCCGAACACCTTGTACCAGGCACTATTCAGTCGAATGTCTGGTTTACGTTGATTTATCCCTGACGCCTGCGAACTAATTATTAAAGGTACGGTTGTGATGAACACCCTGATTAAACCTGGACTGTTTTTAACTTTTATTTTGATGATGGTTTCTGCCAGCGCGAATGCATCCGGCGGAATTGCGCTAGGCGCGACGCGCGTTATTTATCCGGCCGATGCAAAACAAACGTCGCTGGCGATCACCAACAGCAATAAACAAGAGCGCTATTTAATTAACGCGTGGATAGAAAATGCCAACGGGCAAAAGGAAAAAACCTTTGCCGTCACGCCGCCGCTGTTTGTCAGCGAGCCGGCCAGCGAAAACACCCTGCGCATTATCTACGCAGGCCCGGCGCTGCCTGCCGATCGCGAATCACTCTTTTACATGAACGTCAAAGCGATTCCCTCCGTCAGCAAAAAACATCAGGACGGCAACAACGTCCTGCAACTGGCCATTCTGTCACGCATCAAGCTGTTTGTTCGCCCGGCTAACCTGGCGATGCCGCCGGAAGAGGCGCTCTCACAGCTGCGTTTTGAGCGCGTCGGCAACCATCTTAAGGTGAGCAATGCCTCGCCGTATTACGTCACGCTGGTCAATCTGAAGCTCGGCGGTCAGACGCTGGAGAACCTGATGGTTGCTCCGAAAAGCTCGGCGCAGCAGGTGCTGCCTGCCGCAGCGAGCGGCACGCTCTCCTGGCAGAGTGTGAATGACTACGGTGCCATTACGCCGGCGCGTAGCGTCAGCCTGTGAGCAGAGACAGGGCGATGAACACTCAATGGCGTTACTGCCCGGTTGCGCTGGCACTGATGGCAACGCTCTGGCCACACGCTGGCTGGGGTGAAAGCTACTTTAACCCGGCGTTTCTCTCCGATGACGCGGCGAACGTGGCGGATTTGTCGCGTTTTGAGAAAGGCCACCAGCAGGCACCGGGCGTCTATCGCGTCGATATCTGGCGTAACGATGAGTTTATCGGCACCCAGGACGTGCGGTTTGAGCAAGCCGACAACACGCCGCCGGTCGCGGGCGGTTTGTCGCCGTGCATTACGCGCGCGATGCTCGATCGCTTTGGCGTCAATATCGCCGCCTTCCCGGAACTGAGCAACGTGCAGGGCGAGACCTGCGTTCCGCTCACCACGGCTATTCCGGGCAGCGAAACGGCGTTCAACTTCGCCTCGTTGCGCCTTAACGTCAGTCTGCCTCAGGTGGCGATGCAAAACAGCGCCCGCGGGTATATTCCGCCTGAACAGTGGGATGAAGGCATCCCCGCCGCGCTGCTGAACTACAGCTTCACCGGCAACCGGGGCAGCGACGACGACAGCTACTATTTGAACCTGCAAAGCGGGTTGAACTATGGCGCCTGGCGATTACGCAATAACGGCGCGTGGCGTTATACCGAAAGCAACGGCCAGCGGCACAGCAGCTGGCAAAATATTGGCACCTGGGCGCAGCGTACGGTCATTCCGCTAAAAAGCGAGCTGGTGCTCGGCGACAGCAACACCGGTAACGATGTCTTCGACAGCGTCGGTTTTCGCGGTGGTCGGCTCTATTCGTCCGACAGCATGTATCCGGACAGCCTGCAAGGCTACGCGCCTACCGTACGCGGAATCGCCCGCACCCCTGCCAAAGTGGTGATCCGCCAGAACGGATACGTGATTTACCAGAGCTATGTGCAGCCGGGGGCTTTTGCGATAACTGACCTTAACCCGACCTCCTCAAGCGGTGACCTGGAGGTGACGGTGGAAGAGAAGGACGGCAGCCAGCAGCGCTACACCGTCCCGTATTCCACCGTTCCGTTGCTTCAGCGTGAAGGACGCTGGAAATACGATCTGGTGGCAGGGGACTATCGCAGCGGCAACAGCGAGCAGGACACGCCGTTCTTTACTCAGGGTACGATGATTGCGGGTCTTGCCGACGGCTACACGCTGTACGGCGGAACGCAGCTGGCCTCGCGCTATACCGCCATCGCCATTGGCGCGGGTAAAAACCTCGGTGACTGGGGGGCGGTGTCACTTGACCTCACCCATGCCCGCAGCCAGCTTGCCGATGACAGCCGCCATGAAGGGCAGTCTCTGCGGTTCCTGTATGCAAAATCCCTTAACGGATTCGGCACCAACTTCCAGCTGCTGGGCTATCGCTACTCGACCAAAGGCTTCTACACCCTCGACGATGTGGCCTGGCGCACAATGGAAGGCTACCAGTATGGCGACGATCAGGACGATGACGGCGTGCCGGACGTGCAGAGCTATCACAACCTGACGCTGAATAAAAAAGGACGTTTCCAGCTCAATATCTCCCAGTCTCTTGGCGATTACGGCTCGGTGTACGTGTCGGGCAGCCAGCAAAGTTACTGGGGCACCAGCGAGTCCAACGTCTGGTATCAGCTCGGCTACGCAGGCGGGGTGAAAGGGGTCAGCTACGCCTTATCCTGGTCATGGAACAAGGCCGTCGGCATTGAAGGAACTGACCGGATCGCCTCGTTTAACGTCTCCGTCCCGTTCAGCCTGTTCACCCGTCACGGCTACCGTCGCGATAACGCGATCGACCGGGCCTATGCCACGGCCTCAGCCAGCCGCAACAGCGACGGTGATACCAGCTGGCAGACCGGGATCAGCGGAACGCTGCTCCAGGATCGTAACCTGAACTACAGCGTCACGCAGGGTCACACCAGCAATAACGGTGCCAGCGGCAGCGCCAGCGCTAACTGGCAGGCAACGTACGGTACGCTGGGCGTGGGCTACAACTACACGCGGGATCAGCACGACCTCAACTGGCAGCTCTCCGGCGGCGTGGTAGGGCATTCAGACGGCATCACATTCAGTCAGCCGCTGGGCGATACCAACGTCTTGATCAAAGCGCCGGGCGCGTCAGGCGTGAGCGTCGAAAACCAGACCGGCGTCAAAACAGACTGGCGTGGCTATGCGGTGATGCCGTACGCCACGGTGTACCGTTACAACCGCGTGGCGCTCGACACTAACACCATGAGCAACAACACCGACATTGAAAATAACGTTTCCAGCGTCGTGCCGACGAACGGTGCGCTGGTGCGCGCCAGTTTTGACACCCGCATCGGCGTGCGTGCGTTGCTCACCGTGAAGCGTGATAACCAGCCTGTGCCGTTTGGGGCGGTGGTGCGTGAGACGCAGAGCGGCGTAACCAGCATGGTGGGCGATGACGGGCAGATTTACCTGAGCGGGCTGCCGCTGGAAGGGGAACTGCTGATTCAGTGGGGAGACGGGAAGCAGTCCCAGTGTCGTGCGCCCTACAGCCTGCCAGAACAGAGCCTGCAACAGGCGATCACACTTAAGGGGATCCGCTGTGAATAAAATCCATTATCTGGGGCTATCCCTTCTGGCATTTTTGCCGCTATCTGAGGCGTTCGCCACCGTCTGCGTCAATGAAAATGGCGTGCCGACGGAGGTGTATTACGACCTGACGGATAAATTCAACAGCTCCAATAACCAGGTGGGGCAGATTGTTACACTCAGCGAGAAGTCCCAGTGGGTGGGCGTCAACGCCGTCTGCCCTAAGGGAACGTCCGGGAACACCACCAAGCGTAGCTATGTGACCGAATTCCCGGTCACAGGCACCAGCGATGGCTACCAGTATCTGAAGCTAAACGACTATCTGGACGGGGCGATGAAAATCACCGACAGCTACGCTGGCACGTTCTATCCACCCAGAAAGTACATTCAGATGGGGAGCCATCCGAACGTGTCTAAAAACAAACCGTTTGGAGTACAGGATTCCAGCCTCGTCTTTCGGCTTAAGGTGACCCGACGCTTTATCAATATGGTGGTGATCCCCCGGGCAATCATGTTCCGGGTTTACGTCACCACGACCTCCACGGATCCGCTCACCACGCCGGTTTATACCATCAGCTACAGCGGGACCATTCAGGTGCCTCAGAGCTGTGAGATTAATGCCGGGAATGTGGTGGAGTTCGATTTCGGAGACATCGGCGCCTCTTTGTTCAGTAAAGCGGGCATCGGAAATAAGCCGGAGGGGATCTCAGCGCAAAGCAAAACCATCGGCATAAAATGCACCAACGTTGAGGCGAACGCCATGCTCACAATGCGTGTTGAAGCGGAGAAGGTTTCAGGCAGTACGCTGGTCTCTGATAACGCGGATGTGGGTTTTGTGATTGCCAACAGTAATGGCGTGCCGCTGACGCCGAACAACCTGACCAGCAAAATCCCGTTCCGTCTGGACGATAGCGCACAGGCACAGGTGGGGATCCGCGCGTGGCCCATCAGCGTGACCGGTAAAAAACCTGCCGAGGGGCGTTTTACCTCTCGCGGCTATTTACGCGTCGACTATGACTAAGGAGCAGGTATGCGAAACGGAATGCGGTATTTAGCCGTCGCGCTCTTTGCGCTTTGCTCCCCTGCGCACGCAGAGACGGCGCTTGGGGAAATTAACATTCAGCTCTATGGCAATATCGTGGATTTTACCTGCGTGGCGGAGGGGGACGACAGCAATAAAACCGTCACGCTCGGCACCTGGCCCACGAAACAGCTCCGCACAACGGGAAGCCGGACGCAGCCTGTACCGTTCACCCTGAAGCTGACCGGATGCCCGCCGGGGGCGGCTTCGATCACATTTACGGGGAAGATGGACGGGCATGATAACAGCCTGCTGGCGCTGAATGATGCCAGCGCGGCCAGTAACGTGGCCGTGGAGATCCTCGACCGGGATAAAACGCGCCTCGCGTTGCAGCAGGCCAGCCAGACGGTGTCGGTGGATGCGCAGGGAAATGCCGAACTGTCGTTTTATGCCAATTATATCGCCACGGCGGATAACCCGCAGCCGGGCCGGGCTGATGCCGATGCAACTTTCATGATTAATTATAATTAATCGTATCCCCTCTCCCTGTAACGGTTATATGTTGCAGGGAGAGGGAAGGATTACAGTAATTCGTGCGCTTTCGCGTAATCAATTAATTCAACGATACTTTGTACGCCCAGCTTGGAAAAGATATTAGACTTATGAGCGCTAATTGTTTTGTTGCTAAGTAATAATTGATCCGCAATCTCCTTATTAGATAATCCGTTCGCCAGATATCGCAGAACCGTCACTTCACGATTCGATAATGGCATATCCACAGCGGCGCCTGTCCGGGAGCCTATATGGTTTATAAAACTCAATGTTTCTGACGGGAAAAAAGAATAGCCCGTCAGTATCATTTCCACCGCGTTATAAATTTCCCCCAGATCTTTCCGCTTACTGACAAAACCATTTGCCCCGGCGCGGATGGCGCGCCCTGCGTAGAAGGCTTCAGATTTCGAAGAGAGGAAGAGAATCTTAATATCTTTATTTAAGTTTCTGATTCTTTTCAATAATACGAAGCCGTCCGTGCCTGTCATTTCGATATCGAGAATGACCAGGTCGATGGGGTGGTTGCGTATACAGTCAAGCACTTCGTGGCTGTCGCCTGACTTCAGTTTGACCTGGATGTTTTTATTTTTCTGTAGCAGGACTTCTATCGACATTCTGACGATAGGGTGTTCGTCCATAATGATAACGGATGCCGGTTTCATTTTTTATGCCTCAGATTGTTAAAAGCGTTATGCTGAGTTTTGTTAAAACTCTCGAAAAGCCGGAAGGATAATTACGCAGATCCTTGTACGGTAGATCCCTGGGAAGAGCGAAAGCATCCTTGTTTACGTAGTGGTGATATCAATGCCTGAGCGCAGTTATCTCATAAGGCTGTTATGGCAAAATGATTTTTCTTATTCGCGTGTCAAACACGTCTTATTATACCGTTTAAGTATTGTCCGAAAAGCCTGTAAATTAATGTCCATATATTGATGATTATTATCTTCTGTATCTGAATCGCTAACTTTTTAAAATTAGCAAAAATGTCCTGATATTGCATTTACCACACAGTTTCATCTTTATGTAATAACAAAAAATAAACGATCTTACTGTATGTTGATCAAATGTTAACAATACGCAGGTCCTGACAAAGCGCTATTCGCCTGTCCGCTACCTCTGATGTCCGCTCTTTAGCGCGTCATTGCCTCATTTCTAACACCTCAGGCCAGGAGGATGATCCCTTCGTCAAAACAGCACTATCTGCTGTTTTCTTCACCTCTCATCGCTTTTATTTACAGATAAATCGCTTGTTTTTACACCATTATCATCCTGTTAACGGAAACGTCAGAAACTTAACGCATGGATAAAATGACTCTCGTTTAGCGTACAGGCAGCATTTCGCATGGTTTAAGGTGAAGAATTAGGAATAGTTATAAAATCGAAAGTTTTGTTAAAAAACACTAAAAATTAACATATGTCCTAAGTATTTTCTTAAAGGTCTTTAGGAATTAAGGGGTTACTGAATACGTTAATACGTGAAATCTGAAAGGTTGTTGAGAAGATGTAGCAACTCATGACGATGATTCAGCCCAAGTTTCGCCAGGATGCAGCTGAGACGGTAAATAATGCGGCTATAGGGGCGGTTCTGTAACTGAGCAATCTGTCGCAGGGTGCTACCCTGCGACAGCGCCTGCAGGATCGGCCATTCATCACGTGAAAACCACTCTTTCCGGTGGCCGGCGGGTGACGGCGCTTCCAGCAAGGTTTGTTGCAAAGCCCGCGGCGTAAGTTGCCGTTCAAGCACATGAAAAGGGCCAGCCGCTTTGCAAAACAGGCGTGTATCGTAATCATCGGCGCGAATGAGCAGGTAGGGTGTCAGGTAGGGGGCGAACAGGCTGTGGCGTCGTAATCGGTCCAGCAGGTCAATAAGCGGCGAGGCGCGGCTTTCTACATCTACCACCAGACGTGATGAAGGCCACTGATTCAGATCGCTGAGGGCGGCTTCCAGGGTGGAATAGTCACAGCAATTGCTCAGGGGAGAGTGCCCGCTCAGAAAACCGGAACGGAAAAAGTTATCCTGTGTGACCAGAACGATAAAGGGAGCATCGGTTTTGCGGGTCTGGTTGATTGACTGGCTCAAATATTCGAGACGATCAAAAAATGGGAGAGCAAAAGGCGAGTGCGTTGAACCCGGTGAATCACTTCCTGTCCGACGACGCCGGTAACGGCGTACTGTCATTCGCATAGCTTCCCTCTTGGCGATGACCGTTCAGTCCTCCTGCCATCTCCAGGATGGCCAATAATATCCCTGACCGAAGCGCGCGCCAGCCTGAATCGCAAACTTACGGTCCGTTTCTGTTTCAATGCCTTCTATGAGTACATTTTCAGCAATTTTTGAACAAAGCGTGACCAGGTTTGCCAGCGCTGGCGTTGCACGTAAACGCCAGAAAGCGATCTTATCGATTTTTATTCCGCTTAACGGCATGCGGCAGGACAAAAACGCGCGCCCTGACGCTTCATCAATGTCATCCAACCAGATCCGATGTCCTTGCGCCGTCAACTGCTGAAGCGCACAACTCACCCTCAGACGTGCCGGGTCTGAGAGAGAAAAGAAGGAAGCAGGTTCCACGAGTTCAATGTTCAGCGGTGGGCTGTTAAGTTGCAGTAAACGCTGGAACATTTCCGGTATGGTCAGAACGGTTATCGGCAAATTTATGAAAAGGTTGTCGCAGGGAAAGGGTTTTTTTAACGCAGCGATCTGAGCTTCCAGCAGCATAAGCGCCCGAGCAGCGGACCAGTCGTGAAAAAAGCCTTCGCTTTGCTGATGCGGTGACAGCACGCTGAGCACTTCAGCCCCTACCGTGCGCGAAGAGGAGAGGGCGACAATGGGTTCAAGCTTGATGCCTGTAATGTCGTGTGAGATGTGCTGCACGCACGAGGGGAAACCTGTCTGGTCTGGCGCTGTCACTCCGTCGTCCTATTCATTTCCAGCCTCCAGGCGGCCGGGATACCGCAGGACAGTGTGAAGGGGAAGTAAACAGGAAAACAGCAGGCGTTACTTAAAAGCGGCTAAGCCTTTTCGCAGCCCGTAAAAGAGGGATAAATGTTGAAAAAACAGCCGTATTTACAATCAGCTAGTCATTAACGGCAGAGAAGGTGGAAAAGGCATTGACTCACTACGCATTGACCGTATAATTCCAGGCGTTTCACCACCGCGAAGTACACTCTTCTCCGTGCGCCCTTAGCTCAGTTGGATAGAGCAACGGCCTTCTAAGCCGTAGGTCGTAGGTTCGAATCCTACAGGGCGTGCCATTAACCCTCCGGCACTCAGCCGTTCCTGACCAGCCTGAATCGTGTTTTCATTACCTTTAATAACTGGCCTTCCAGGGTCATACGACACATTGACTTTTCCCCCAGCTTACTTGCCGGGGGAGAGCGCCATCAGTGCCCTGTAACGGCCGCGGCGGCGACCGGATGGTCAGCGTTAGCGACCACGGTTGCACGGGCGACGGGATGATAACTACCGTCTGTTGCGGCTGCGACGGCGACAGGGTGATCGGCAGATACCACCGCCGTGGTGCGGGCGACAGGATGGTTACCTTCACCGGTGGCCGCCGCAACGGCAACAGGATGATCGGCGGAGGCGACGGCAGTGGCACGGGCTACCGGATGATTTGCAAATGCAGAAAATGATGCCGCAGTGAAAGCCAGAGCGAGAATGACTTTTTTCATACTATAACTCCTGATGTTTTCCCTGTATGGACAGGGACCATTATTTTAATAACGATGATTGGTAATTATTGAGAATTGTGCAATGGATATTGCTTCGTCTGAATCAAATACTCTGACAATGTATCTGGAAAACACGTTATTGATAATTGAAGCCAATATACCTTTCCAGTTTTAAATTGTTTATTTTTAAATTTATGGTCGTTTTGTGTAAAAATAAATTATTTGCCTGGTAAAGCATATTTAGCTAAAGGAGATGATTTTTCGCCGGGCAGAATAGTGTCACCTTCAATGTATAAGAAAGGCTTAAAATGAAAAAATATTTACTCATCGCGTTGAGCTTTCTGGCTATCACCAGTCCGGCGAGTTACGCTGGCATCCGATCGCTGGTGGAGGATGGCACGGTTCTGCAGAGCCAAATTATTACGCATACCCGAGAAGGGTATCACCCGCTGCGTACCTTAACCGCGGGCACGATTGGTGGCGTAGTGGGTCACCAGTTCGGTAACGGCAAAGGGAAAACCGCCATGACGGTAGCCGGTGCAACAGCCGGGGCTGCGGCTTCTCATAACCGGCAGTCTAACGAACTGGCAGCACAGGAAGTGAAGTTACTTATCAAGACTCAATCCGGGCAGACTATTCAGGTGGTGCAGCACAATAATGGTTTGACATTTAACCCTGGCGACAAAGTTCGTATCATCACAACGGGTTCTAATACCACCGTGGAAAAATCATACTAAGCACATTATTATGATTACAAAAATGAAATACCGTGGTTTTCACGTCTGTTATAAAAATAACGATACACGATACCTGGAAATACTGGGCGATATATTGTCCTGTAATGTAAAACGACTCAGCGTTCAGATGGTATTTAAAAGCCTTCCGCATACCCACGTCTCTTTACTGAATACCCCCTACGGACAGTTTGTATTAAAGATTTACTCCCCCAGGAAAAAAAGGATAGAAAAATTTTTCAAATCGTTTTTTACGCCCAACCCCAACGAAAATTTGATTGAGCGGATCGATTATGCTGGCAGGCAAGGTCATACCTTCCCGAATGATTTTTATCTCCTGGCTGAACGCCGGATTTTCAGATTCGCAAAAATCTCGCTCATGTTGTTTGAGTATGTCCCCGGTCCGGAGTTACGCGTTCTTCCCACGATCACGCCGGACATAAAGCGTGAAATCCGACACAGTATGCAGAAAATGCACAATCTGAAAATCATTTCCGGCGATGCGCACGGCGGGAACTTCATCCTGAGTGAAAAAGGAATAAGGATCATCGATCTGTCCGGGAAGCATTGTAACGCGAAAAGGATTGTTGAAGACAACGTGACGGCCAGCCTGCGCATTGGTATTCCCATTGAATCCCACCGGCGTTGGGAAAAACGCCTGATCGCAAAAAAGATCAGACGACACCATAAAATCGTCCAGAGGAAGTATCTGGCGCGTTCAAATACCGCTTAAACCCTTTATTCATGCAGGACAACAGCCTGTTATAAAAGAATTTTCCCTGGTATATGGCATTTTCGCCAATCCTCTACCATGCTCATTACACCTCACCGTTTCGCGTGGGGGCTTTTCGTAGTTGCTCATTAATCTTAAGGAAAAAGTTTATGAAAAAAACGACTGCTATTTTGTTGGGCACCGCGTTTCTGTTTACCACCAACGCCTTTGCGGCTGAAATGATGACAAAAAACGAATTCGAAAAAGTTGAGTCTCAGTACGAAAAAATCGGTACCGTGAGCACGGCTAACGAAGTCTCTGTCGACGATGCGAAAAAAGAGCTGGTCGAAAAGGCCGATAAAGAAGGTGCTGATGTACTGGTGCTGACTTCCGGTAATACAAACAACAAAATTCACGGCACCGCCGATATTTACAAGAAAAAATAATGCTTTAGCAACCACCCCTGTCTGGGGGTGGTTGTGCGCCGTACTTCTCCCCCACATCGTTTTTAACCTCTTCTCGCGCAGTACTCCTCGTTGACGCTTGATTACGTATATATAATGCGTATAGTTCTCATTTGCATTTCATTTGATAAATACTAAGGCCCGACAACGGGCCATTTTTGCGCGCACGTTAAGAGCTCATTATGAACAACACCACAATGCACAAAACGCTGCTGGCGATTGCCATCGGCGCGGTTACACACTCCGCCTTTGCGGCGGAAGAGAAAAAAGAGGACACCATCGTGGTCCAGTCCACGGCGGGGAGTGATTTCAAACCCGGCGGTGACCAGCTGCTTCCGGCCTTCCTCGACGGCCAGGTGGCTAACGGCGGACGTATGGGGATGCTCGGGCAGCAGAACGCCATGGACGTGCCGTTCAACATCATTAGCTACACCTCGAAGCTGGTGGAAGATCAGCAGGCGAAAACCATTGCTGACGTGGTCGCTAACGACGCGGGCGTGCAGTTCGTTCAGGGGTACGGCAACAGCGCGGAAACCTTCCGTATCCGCGGCCTGAAGTTTGACGGCGACGATATGACCTTTGGCGGATTGTCCGGCGTACTGCCGCGTCAGGTGGTGGATGCCCAGATGGTTGACCGCATCGAGATCTTCAAAGGGGCCAACTCCCTGATGAACGGCGCGGCCAGCTCGGGCGTGGGCGGGATGATCAACCTTGAGCCAAAACACGCGGGCGACATCCCGCAGGCGAAAGTGGGCGTCGACTACACCTCGGATTCCCAGATTGGCACCACGCTGGATGCGGGGCGTCGCTTTGGCGATAACGACCAGTTCGGCGCGCGGGTGAACCTTGTGCATCGTGAAGGCGAAACCGGCGTGCCGAACGACCGCCGCCGCACCACGCTGCTCTCCACCGGTCTGGATTACAAAGGTGACCGTTTCCGCACCTCGCTGGACCTGGGCTATCAGAAAAAAACCTTCCACGGCAGCCCGACCAGCGTCAACATCTCGGCGGCGGACTTCGTGCCTGAACCACCGAAGAACGATCGCAACTTCTCGCAGAAGTGGGCCTACAGCGATATCGAAAACGAATTCGGCATGTGGCGCAGCGAGTACGACATCACCGATAGCTGGACGGCCTATACCGGCCTCGGCGCACAGCACGCGCACGAAGAGGGGATCTACAGCGCGCCGAAGCTCCTGGATAAAAGCGGTAATGCGACGGTCAGCCGCCTTGATACCAACCGCATCAGCGATTCCATTAGCGGCATGGCGGGCATTCGCGGTAACTTCATGACCGGCTTCGTCTCGCACAAGGTGAATGTCGGGTATTCGGCGATGACCAAAAACGAAAAAATCGCGTGGAAAATGTCTGCCGCGGCGGATAACCCGACCACCAACATCTACCACAACACTGGCGTTGCTATGCCGGACAGCAGCAACTTCAGCGGCTCAGGCGGCAAATACAGCGATCCGCTGACCAGTGGGCGCACCCGCACGCAGGGCTGGCTGTTGAGCGATACCCTGGGCGTGCTGGACGACAAACTGCTGTTTACCGCAGGCGCACGCCATCAGAAAGTGGTGATTCGCGGGTACAACAAAATTACCGGTGCGGAAAACGACGCGGACGGTTTTGACGGTAGCCGCTGGATGCCAACCTACGGCGTGGTCTATAAGCCGTGGGAGGAAATTTCCCTCTACGCCAACCACACCGAGGCGTTACAGCCCGGTGAAACCGCGCCTCGCTCAGCAAACAACTACGGCCAGAGCACCGGTATCGTGCACTCTAAGCAGAACGAAGTGGGTGTAAAGGCGGACTTTGGCCGCGTGGGCGGCTCCCTGGCACTGTTTGAGATCAAAATGCCGTCGGCCATCCTCGACGACAGCGGCCACTACGGCCTGGACGCTGAACAGCGTAACCGTGGCGTGGAGCTGAACGTTTTCGGCGAGCCAATGCTTGGGATGCGTCTGAACGCCAGCGCCACCTGGCTTCAGGCCGAGCTGACCAAAACTAAAAACGGCGTGAACCAGGGGAACGACGCGATCGGTATTCCGAGCTTCTACGCCGTGCTGGGCGCAGAATACGATATCAAGCCGATTGAGGGCCTGACGGCGACCGCGCGCGTTAACCACTCCGGCACGCAGTATGCCGATCTTGCGAACACCAAAAAGCTGGACAGCTACACCACGCTGGATCTGGGTATGCGCTATCGCTTCGCGGTGAACCACAATGAAAACCAGATGACCGTGCGCGCAGGCATCGACAACGTGACCAACGAGAACTACTGGTCAAGCGTGGATGATTCCGGTACTTACATCACTCAGGGCGAGCCGCGTACCTTTAAGGTCTCGGTTGGCTACGAGTTCTAAGCGTTCCACCTCGTTATCCGGGGCAGGGACGCCCCAATCCCTTCGTTGTCGTGTTATAAAATTGTAATAAAAGCTTCTTACACTGGTCGCCACATCCTTACCTCTTGGCCAATGACAGGAAGCCGCTATGGGCAGACCCCTCAAATCCGTATTTAAAAAAGAACATCGCGACGATATCAGTAACCGCAGCGCTAACCCGGTATTCTCCGAGGTGGCAGAGGTGTTCCTCTCCCGCCGC
The DNA here is from genome assembly GCF_015159675.1 of Enterobacter cloacae complex sp. S2. NCBI lineage: Bacteria > Pseudomonadati > Pseudomonadota > Gammaproteobacteria > Enterobacterales > Enterobacteriaceae > Enterobacter > Enterobacter cloacae complex sp. S2. The sequence goes on along the minus strand of NZ_JADDTS010000037.1, from coordinate 36,272 downwards.
CGTTTTCTCCAGATGGGGGCCGTAGCGGGGGCAGCCGTATCATTCCCGTATCTGATCACACCCGAGAATGCGATTGCCGCGGTCTCAAAACCGTCCGCGCTGGCAAAAGCGGTTTCCCTGGGCTTTACCAGCATTGACGTCTCCACGGAAGATACGGTCAGGGTGCCGGAAGGTTATATTGCCCGCCCGTTCTATCGCTGGGGCGATCCGACAGGCATCAAAAACAACATGCCGGCGTTTAAACCGGACGCCAGCAATACCACAGACGAACAGGCCGTGCAGGCGGGCATGCACCACGACGGCATGGCGTGGTTTAGCCTGCCGCAGGGGGCGCAAAGCCCGGAGCATGGCCTGCTGGCGATGAACCATGAATACATCGACAACGGAATGCTGTTTACGGACGGTACGGCGAACTGGAGCCTCGACAAAGCCCGCAAGGGGCAGAACGCGATGGGCGTGTCGGTGGTGGAAGTGAAAAAAACGGGCAGCGGCTGGGAGGTGGTGCGTCCGTCTTCGTTCGCCCGCCGTATTACCGTCAATACGCCGATGCAGCTTACCGGCCCGGCGCGGCATCAGGACTTAATGAAAACCGCCGCCGATCCGCAGGGGGAACGCGTTCTGGGCACCATGCAGAACTGCGCCAACGGCCACACGCCGTGGGGGACCTATCTCACCTGCGAGGAGAACTGGTCGGACATATTTGTGAAAAAAGCCGATCTCAACCCGCTGGAAAAACGCTACGGCATTAGCGACAGCGATGAATCATACCGCTGGAACGAGGTGGATGAGCGGTTCAGCGTCGATAAAACCCCTAACGAACCCAACCGTTTCGGCTGGGTCGTGGAAATCGATCCCTACAACCCGACCTCCACCCCGCGCAAGCACACCGCGCTGGGCCGCTTCAAGCATGAGGGGGCAGCCGTCACGCTCGCCGCCGATAATCGCGTGGTGGTTTATATGGGTGACGACCAAAAGTTTGAGTACATCTATAAATTTGTTTCGGATAAAAAATACGATCCCGCGAACCGCGAAGCCAATATGCAGCTGCTGACGTCCGGCACGCTGTACGTCGCCAGGTTCAACGAAAACGGCAGCGGCGACTGGCTGCCGCTTGTCTTCGGGCAAAATGGCCTGGATAAAAGCAACGGTTTTGCAAGCCAGGGCGATCTGCTGATTAAAACCCGTCTGGCGGCCGACGTGGTGGGGGCAACGAAGATGGATCGCCCCGAGTGGATAGCCGTCGATCCGCACGCCAGCGGCAGCGTCTACTGTACGCTCACCAACAACAGCGATCGCGGTAAAGAGGGCAAGGCACCGGTCGACGCCGCTAACCCGCGCGCCAACAACGTGTACGGGCATATTATGCACTGGCTCGAAGAGGGGGCCGATCCTGCCGCCTCACGCTTTAAGTGGGATATTCTGGTCATGGCCGGGCGCACCGACGGCGACGATCCGAAGGCCAAAGGCTCGATGCAGGGCGCGGAATTTGGCAGCCCGGACGGCCTGTCGTTTGACCACCAGGGCGTCCTGTGGATCCAGACCGATGTCTCCTCCAGCACCATCAATAAGAAAGCGTACGAGGGGATGGGCAATAACCAGATGGTGGCTACCATTCCAGGCACCAACGAGTATCGCCGATTCCTGACCGGGCCGCGCGGGTGCGAAATCACCGGCATTGCATTTACGCCAGACAACCGGACGCTGTTTATCAACATTCAGCATCCGGGGGAGGGCGGGGATGATATTACCGACCCGGCCAACCCTCGCGCTGTTTCCAGCTGGCCAGACGCGAGTCCGAACGGGCGTCCGCGATCGTCAACGGTGGTGATCGTCAAAGCAGACGGCGGGATCATCGGGTCGTGACGTTTATCCGCCGGGCGCATGCGCTGGCCCGGCGTTAAGCTTGCTACCACCAGCATGAAGTGTTAAAACGTGCCCCTTCTAAAAAAGAGACAGGGGTAGGGCGTGAAAGACGCGTCATCCGCTTCAGGCCATGGTAGCGCTGAAGCTTCGTCGGATCAGAGTCCGACGCTGCAACGTGGTTTGCAAAATCGACATATTCAGTTAATTGCCCTTGGCGGCGCGATCGGTACCGGGCTGTTTCTCGGCATCGGCCCCGCCATTCAAATGGCTGGCCCGGCGGTTCTGCTGGGTTACGCTCTCGCAGGGATTATCGCCTTCCTGATCATGCGCCAGCTCGGCGAGATGGTTGTTGAAGAGCCGGTGTCCGGCTCCTTCGCGCATTTTGCCTATAAATACTGGGGTCCGTTCGCAGGCTTCCTCTCCGGCTGGAACTACTGGGTGATGTTCGTGCTGGTGGGCATGGCGGAGCTGACCGCCGCAGGCATCTATATGCAGTACTGGCTGCCGGATGTCCCGACGTGGATCTGGGCGGCGGCCTTCTTCTTCATCATTAACGCCGTTAACCTTGTGAACGTGCGCCTGTATGGCGAGACCGAGTTCTGGTTTGCGCTGATCAAGGTGCTGGCGATTATCGGCATGATCGGCTTTGGCCTGTGGCTGCTGTTCTCCGGCCACGGCGGCGAGCGTGCATCGATCGACAACCTGTGGCAGCACGGCGGCTTCCTGGCGACTGGCTGGAAAGGGCTGATCCTCTCGCTGGCGGTCATTATGTTCTCCTTTGGCGGTCTGGAGCTGATAGGTATTACCGCTGCTGAAGCGCGCGATCCGCACAAAAGCATTCCGAAAGCGGTCAACCAGGTGGTGTACCGTATCCTGCTGTTCTATATCGGCTCGCTGGTGGTGCTGCTGGCGCTCTATCCGTGGGTGGAAGTAAAATCTGACAGCAGCCCGTTCGTGATGATCTTCCATGACCTGAACAGCAACGTGGTGGCTTCCGCGCTGAACTTCGTCATTCTGGTGGCGTCTTTGTCGGTGTACAACAGCGGGGTTTACTCCAACAGCCGCATGCTGTTTGGCCTCTCCGTACAGGGCAACGCGCCGAAGTTCCTTACCCGCGTCAGCCGTCGCGGCGTGCCGATCAATTCGCTGTTCCTTTCCGGCGCTATCACCTCGCTGGTGGTGCTGATCAACTATCTGCTGCCGAAAGAGGCGTTTGGCCTGCTGATGGCGCTGGTTGTCGCCACGCTGCTGCTGAACTGGATCATGATCTGCCTGGCGCACCTGCGCTTTCGCGCCGCGATGCGCCGCAAGGGGCGCGAGACGCAGTTCAAGGCGCTGCTCTATCCGGCGGGGAACTACATCTGTATCGCCTTCCTCGGCCTGATTCTGGTGCTGATGTGCACCATGGATGAGATGCGCCTGTCAGCGATGCTGCTGCCGGTGTGGGTGGTGTTCCTGTTTATCGCGTTTAAGCTTTCACGCAAAAAGTAGCGCGGTTTTCTCCCTCTCCCTGTGGGAGAGGGCCGGGGTGAGGGCACTAGACCGCACCAAACCAGACCGCACCACACTGCCTGCCTTCACGCCCGGTGGCGCTGCGCTTACCGGGCCTACATGTTCGGGGACGTTATTTAGTAGGCCGGGTAAGGCGAAGCCGCCACCCGGCACCTCCGCTTCACCATTATCGTGACCCCTCTCCCAATTCTGTTTCGATCCACAGGATCTTTGTTTTGTAATCGATTACTTTTCATTTGAACTAATTTGTAATCGATTACTTTTTCCGGGTGAGGCTTATCATGGTGTCAACTGAGAGTAGTGAAAAGGCGATAACGCAGCACCGGCTGCTGGTGCCGCGTCTGTCGCTGATGATGTTTCTGCAATTTTTTATCTGGGGTAGCTGGTCGGTCACGCTTGGCCTGGTGATGACCCGGCACAACATGTCACTGCTGATTGGCGACGCGTTCTCAGCCGGGCCCATCGCCTCCATTCTTTCGCCGTTCGTGCTCGGGATGCTGGTGGACCGCTTCTTCGCTTCACAGAAGGTGATGGCGGTGATGCACCTCGCGGGCGCGGCGATCCTCTGGTTCGTGCCGGGGGCGCTGATTGCTGAGAACGGCGCGCTGCTGATTGGCCTTCTGTTTGGCTACACGCTCTGCTACATGCCAACGCTGGCGCTCACCAACAACATCGCGTTCCACAGCCTGGCAAACGTGGATAAAACTTTCCCGGTGGTGCGCGTGTTTGGCACCATCGGCTGGATCGTGGCGGGCATTTTTATCGGCGTCACCGGCGTGGCGTCCAGCGTGACCATCTTCCAGGTGGCGGCGGTCAGCTCCGTGCTGCTGGCGCTCTATAGCCTGACGCTGCCGCACACGCCAGCACCGGCGAAAGGCCTGCCTGTGAAGGTGCGCGATCTCTTCTGCGCGGACGCCTTCGCGCTGCTCAAAACCCGCCACTTCTTCGTCTTCTCCGTCTGCGCAATGCTGATCTCCGTCCCGCTCGGCACCTATTACGCCTACACCGCCTCGTATCTGGCGGATGCCGGCATTGCCGACGTCAGCACCGCCATGTCCTTCGGGCAGATGTCTGAGATCGTCTTCATGCTGGTTATTCCGCTGCTGTTCCGCCGCCTGGGCGTGAAATATATGCTGCTGATCGGCATGCTGGCGTGGTTCGTACGTTATGCCATGTTCGCGCTGGGCGTCAGCGAGGAGGGGCGCATTCTGCTGTATCTGGGCATTCTGCTGCACGGCGTCTGCTACGATTTCTTCTTTGTCGTCGGCTTTATCTACACCGACCGCGTGGCGGGAGAAAAGGTCAAAGGCCAGGCGCAGAGCATGATCGTGATGTTCACCTACGGCATCGGCATGCTGCTCGGCTCGCAGATTTCAGGGGCGCTTTACAACCGCCTGGTGGCAGGGCAGACCGTGCCGCAGGCGTGGGTTACATTCTGGTGGATCCCGGCGGTGGCTGCCGCGGCGATCGCGCTGATTTTCCTTCTCACGTTTAAGTATGACGATGACAAGGCGTAATGTTCTGGAGGTGGTATGAGGACAATGAAAGGACCGGGCATTTTTCTGTCGCAGTTTATTGGCGGGGAAGCGCCCTTCAACACGCTCGACGGGCTGGCAGAATGGGCGGCGTCGAAGGGTTACAGAGCGGTGCAAATCCCCTGCAACCATCCGCATATCTTTGATGTGGAGAAAGCCGCAGAGAGTCAGGCCTACTGCGACGACATCACCGCTAAGCTGGCCGCGCACGGGCTGGTCATCAGCGAGCTGTCGACCCATCTGGAAGGGCAGCTTGTGGCGGTGAACCCGGTTTACAGCGAGGCGTTTGACCACTTCGCACCCGCATCCGTGCGCGATAACGATGCGGCGCGTCAGACGTGGGCAACGGAAAAACTGAAGCAGGCGGCGGTCGCCTCGGCCCGATTAGGCCTGAAAGCGCACGCCACCTTCTCCGGCTCGCTGGCCTGGCCGTTTTTCTATCCGTGGCCGCCGCACAACGAGCAGCGTTTTCAGGAGGCGTTCGAGGCGCTGGCAACCCGCTGGCGGCCAATACTGGATACCTTCGACGAGCAGGGCGTGGACGTCTGCTTTGAGCTGCATCCGGGGGAAGATCTGCACGACGGCGTAACCTTCGAGCGTTTTCTGGCGCTGGTGGATAACCATCCGCGCTGCAACATTCTCTACGACCCGAGCCACATGCTGCTTCAGCAAATGGATTACCTGACCTTTATTGATCTCTACCATGCGCGCATTAAAGCGTTCCATGTCAAGGACGCGGAGTTCCGCCCCAGCGGGCGCAGCGGCGTCTACGGCGGCTACCAGCCGTGGATCAACCGCGCCGGACGCTTTCGCTCGCTGGGCGACGGGCAGATCGACTTTAAGGGCATCTTCAGCAAGCTGACCCAGTACGACTACGACGGCTGGGCGGTGCTGGAGTGGGAGTGCTGCCTGAAGGATGGCGACACTGGCGCGAGTGAAGGCAGCGAATTTATCCGCCGCCACATTATTCCCGTTTCCGGACGGGCGTTTGATGATTTCGCCGCAGGGGGGAGCCATGATTAACGTCGGGATTATCGGAAGCGGGTTTATTGGCCCGGCACACATCGAGGCGCTCAGGCGTCTCGGGTTTGTGCAGGTGGTCGCGCTCTGCGACGGTTCGCTCGTTAAGGCGCAGGAAAAGGCGCGCCAGCTAAATGTGCCGCATGCTTACGCCAGCGTGGAAGAACTGCTCGCGCACTCCAATCTGCATGCGGTGCACAACTGCACGCCGAACCACCTGCACGCGGAGATTAACCGCCAGATCCTGCGCGCGGGCAAGCACGTGTTTTCCGAAAAGCCGCTGTGCATGACGCCGGACGAGGCGCGCGAGCTGGTGGCGCTGGCAGAGCAGGCGGGCGTGGTGCATGGCGTGAGCTTTGTCTATCGTCAGTTTGCGATGGTGCGCCAGGCGGCGAGCATGATGCGCGCGGGCACCCTCGGGCGGCTGTTCGCCTCGCACGGCAGCTATTTGCAGGACTGGATGCTGCTGGAAACCGACTACAACTGGCGGGTGGATGCCGCGCTCGGCGGCGCATCGCGGGCGGTGGCGGATATCGGCTCCCACTGGTGCGATACGGTGCAGTATGTCACCGGCAGGCGCATTACTGAGGTGATGGCTGATTTATCCATCGTCTGGCCGACGCGCAAGGCTAACGTGGCGGGCAGTCAGACGTTTACGCACGACGAACATGCTCACTATGAAGATAAACTGGTCACTACCGAAGACTTCGGCTCGGTGCTGTTGCGTTTTGACGACGGCAGCAAGGGCAGCTTTAGCGTCTCGCAGGTGAGCGCGGGGCGAAAAAACCGCCTGACCTTTGAAATTAACGGCAGCGAGCAGTCGGTGGCGTGGGATCAGGAAACCCCGCAGCAGCTGTGGATCGGCCATCGCGCCCGGGCAAACCAGACGCTCAGCGACGATCCGGGTTTGATGAACCGTGATGTGGCCGACAGCGCCCATTTCCCCGGCGGACACATTGAAGGCTGGCCGGATGCTTTTAAAAATATGATGGCGCAGTTTTACCGTGCCGTGCAGGCGGGAGCGATGCCGGATAAGCCGCAGTTTGCCACCTTCCACGATGGTGCCAGTGTGATGTATATCCTTGATGCGATTGTGAAAAGCCATCAGCAGCAGCGCTGGGTGCGTGTGGAATACTGACGCATTGCCCGGTTCGCCGGGCAACCAATTTATGGTAGCCTGCACAAAACGCTAACCGCAGGATGTATCGTCGCTATGTCAATTCAGAAAATCGCTCAACTGGCCGGGGTATCCGTGGCAACGGTCTCTCGCGTACTGAATAACAGCGATACCGTGAAGGCGAAAAACCGCGAGCGCGTTTTGCAGGCGATCCAGGAGAGTAACTACCAGCCCAATCTGCTGGCGCGTCAGCTGCGCACCGCCCGCAGCTATATGATCCTGGTGATGGTCTCGAACATCGCCAACCCGTTCTGTGCCGAAGTGGTGAAGGGCATCGAAGCCGAGGCGGAGAAAAACGGCTACCGCATTCTGCTGTGCAACTCCGGCTCGGATATTGAGCGCTCCCGCTCGGGCTTAAGCCTGCTCTCCGGCAAAATCGTCGATGGCATTATCACTATGGATGCGTTCTCGAAGCTGCCGGAGCTGGCCGCGCTGATTGGCAACGCGCCGTGGGTGCAGTGCGCCGAATACGCCGATGCGGGCGCGGTCTCCTGCGTGGGGATTAACGATGTTGATGCCTCCCAGCACGTTGTCAGCCAGCTTGCCGACGGGGGCCGCAAACGCATTGCGCTCATCAACCACGACCTCAGCTACAAATATGCCCGTTTGCGCGAACGCGGCTATAAGAGCGTCATACACCTGCGGGATCTTGACTATCAGGCGGTGGAGTACGCCAGTGAGCTCAGCTCCAGTGCGGGCATGGCGGCGATGCAAAATCTGTTAAAGGCAAACCCGCCGGATGCGGTGTTTGCCGTTTCCGATACGCTGGCGGCGGGGGCGCTGCGCGCCATTCAGCAGGCAGGGCTGCGGGTGCCAGAAGATATCGCGGTGGTGGGTTTTGACGGCACCGAGCTGGCGGAGATGATTTCTCTCACCACCATTGAACAACCGTCGCGGGATATCGGGCGCAAGGCGGTCAATCTGCTGTTAAATAAGATCGACAACCCGGATGCGCCCACGGAAAGGGTCATGATGGACTGGCGCTTTATTTCCCGCGCCAGCACCTGATTATCTGGCGATGAAGCCAGCCAGCGAGCGAATATCGTTTCCGGTTGGCGACTGGTGAATACGCAGGCCAAATTCATCCACCACCGCGAAAATATGATCGAAGATGTCGGCCTGAATATCTTCGTATTCTGCCCAAATCACCGTGTTGGTAAAGGCATATATTTCAATCGGCAGCCCGTTGGCATCGGGCGCGAGCTGGCGCACCATCAGCGTCATATCTTTACGAATACGCGGGTGGTTACGCAGATATTCATTCAGATAGGCACGGAAGGTGCCGATATTGGTCATCTTGCGCAGGTTTAATACCGATTCCCCTTCGCCGTTCTGCTGATTCCACAGGTTAATTTCCTCGTGACGCGCGGCCAGATACGGCTTCAGTAGTTTCGCCTGAATCAGTTTCTGCTGCTCCTGCTCATCGAGGAAATGAATGCTGGTGGTATCGATATTCAGGCTACGCTTGATGCGGCGACCACCGGAGGCTGACATGCCGCTCCAGTTGATGAACGCGTCGGACACCAGCGCCCAGGTCGGGATGGTGGTGATGGTGTTATCGAAGTTGCGCACTTTAACGGTGGTCAGGCCGATGTCGGTCACCGTGCCGTTGGCCCCGTATTTCGGCATCTCCAGCCAGTCCCCGAGCTTCAGCATGTCGTTGGCGGAGAGCTGAATACCGGCCACTAAGCCCAGTATTGGGTCTTTAAAGACCAGCATCAGAACGGCAGCCATCGCACCCAGGCCGCTTATCAGAATGGCGGGTGACTGACCGATCAGAAGGGAGATAATTAATATTCCCACCAGAATGGCGCTCACCAGCTTGATGCCCTGAAATATCCCCTTCAGCGGCAGCTGTGATGCGGTGGCCATTTTCTGCGACAGATTAAAAATCACATCCAGCAGCGAGAAGAAGGAGAGCAGGGCATAGACCATCACCCACAATTTTGCGCAGGTGGTGAGCATTTCCGCCGCTTCGCTGCCTTTTTGCAGCCACAGAACCGCCTGAACGTTGACGATTATCCCCTGGAGGGTAAACGCCAGACGGTGAAATAACTTGTTCTGCGTAATGATCTGCAACCATAAATGGCTGCTGGCCTGCGCGCGTTTTTCGAAGGCGCGCAGCACCACTTTGTGCAGAATAAAATGAACGATAATGGCTGTAAGAAAAATAATACCAAAGATAATCACTAAAGAGGTGGTGTGATTAATTTCAATCCCTAACTCTTCAACCTGAGCAATTAATTCCTGCATAACGTCTCCTGTATTGATGCAGCCCCATAATGGCGGCTGCGGATCTATTATGCAAATTCAGGCAGTTTTATTTTGTCGCCGGACAGGCCTTGACGACCGGTAAACACAGACGATGGCGCATACGCAGCGTGGCCAGCGCCAGCACTACCATCATGGCCGTTTCCACCATCAGGAAGACGTTGACTGCCTGGGTGTAATCTCCGTGATGATTTTGCAGCCCGTGCAGCAAAATCGCGCCGAAAATGGCCGGGCCAAGCCCCAGCGCAGCCTGTTGCAGCGTACTTAAAATCGCGCTCGCGGCTCCTGCGTCGTCAGGCTGGATATCGCGCATCCCGATACGGTAGAAGCTGTTTACAATCAGCGCCTGACCGTAACCCACCAGCCCGGTGGCCGGGGCCAACGTCAGCGCGGTATTCTGCATTCCCCAGTGACGGAACGTGGCGATCAGCGCCACCAGGCCGACAAGCTGAATCGCAAGCCCGGTCAGCAGGATGGCGCTGGTGCTGTAGCGGGCAATCAGGCGTGGGGCGAACCAGGCGGAAATAAAATAGGTGACGCCGAGCGCGATAAAGCTGTTCCCGGACTGCCACGGCGCCATCCCCAGACCGCTTTGCATGGTCAGCGCCATACAGAACATAAACCCGGACCAGACGCTGAAAAAGAGTATCCCGATCAGCACGCCAAAACGGATGCTGCGCAGCTGCAACAGGCGCGGCGCGATGAGCGGGTGGGCATTCTCACGTTCTTTCTTACGCGCGTTTAACACCATCAAATAGACCAGCGGCACAATCGCCAGCAGCGCGGCCTTCAGCGGCCACGACCAGTGCCACTGCGGGCCGAGCGCCATCGGAAACAGCAGACAGCACAGTATCGCCGTCAGCAGGATAGTCCCGGTCCAGTCAATGCGCGACGGCGTGTCGCGGCGGGTTTCCGGTACGTAGCGACGGCTCAACGCCAGCACCACCAGACAAATCGGCACGTTGATAAAGAAGGCGTTACGCCAGCCAAGCCCGGCGATGTCCGCCGACACCAGCCAGCCGCCACCCATCTGGCCGACGATAAACGCAATACCGCCGATACCGCCGAACAGACTGATCGCTTTGGCGTGTGCCGTTCCTTTTAACGTCACGTGCAACGTCGCGAGAATTTGCGGCATGATCAGCGCGGCGCCCGCGCCCTGAATAATGCGCGCGGCAAGCAACTGTTCGATATTGCCCGCCATGCCGCACAGCAGCGAGGCCAGGCCAAAACTCGCCACGCCCCACATAAACAAGCGACGGCGGCCAAGGTTATCGCCCAGCTTGCTGCCGGGGGCCAGGCAGACGGCAAAGGCCACGCCGTAGAGGGCGACGATCAGCTCCAGTTCGGTGGCGGTGGCGTGTAACGAATGGGTGATGGAATCCAGCGCCACGTTGGTGATCGAGGTATCAATCAGCGGCAGCATCTGGCCGGTTAACAGCAATATCAGGCCCGCACGACCCGGTGAAACAACTGACGTATTCATGGTGACTCCATTGCGTCAAACAGCGTAGAGTCGTAGCATCAACCATCTGATAAACGGGTACCAGTTCTTACTTATACTGGTACTGGCACTACCATGCAGGAGATGTTATGGCGCTGATGTCTGAACCTGTCACCTCTCTCCAGGATGACACCCGCAAGCAGCTGGGCGCGTTTTTGCGTGCCCGGCGCGAAAGCCTCGATCCGCAGCGGCTCGGCTTACCGCGCAGCGGCCGTCGCCGCACGCCGGGCCTGCGCCGGGAGGAGGTAGCGATGCTCGCGGATGTCGGTGTGACCTGGTACACCTGGCTGGAACAGGGCCGGGACGTCAATCCGTCCAGCGCGGTGATGGCCGCCATTGCAAAAGCGCTGCAATGCACCCCGACCGAAGCCCGGCATCTTTTTGTGCTTGCCGGTTTGCCGCCGGGCGAAGCCCCGCAGGCGGTGTGCTGTGAGGGGATCAGCGAAGGCACGCGTCGCCTGCTGGATACCCTGATGCCGAAGCCTGCCAGTATTCAGAAACCGAATTTCGATATCGTGGCGTGGAACGACAGCTTCGGACACCTGATGGGCGTCGATTTCAACGCTATCCCGCCGGAAGATCGCAACTGTATTTACCTGTTCCTCACCCATCCGGCGTGGCGCGCGCGGCTCGGCAAACGTGACGACGTGCTGCCGATTTTCGTCTCCTACTTCCGCGCGGCAATGGCCGAGCACCGTGGCGACCCGCTCTGGGAAGCGAAGCTGGCGCGTTTTTTTGCGGTGTCTGAGGAGTTCAAAACCCTGTGGCACCAGCGTAACGACGTGCGCGGCGTGGAGAACCAGCTCAAGCTGTTCACCCATCCCGAGCTGGGGGATTTTCATCTCCAGCAGATGTACTGGTACTCTGCGCCGCGAAACGGATCGCGGCTGCTGGTCTATTTACCGGTGGACGAGGCGGGGGAGAGGGCGATGGCGTGGCTGGAGGCGCAGGGGAAATAAGTTTTTTGCGAGGGGCTTTCAGGGAATAAGAGCTGGCTCTGCTAAGCGGATGAGACAGGTATAAGGTGGCGTTTAACTTAAACCAACCGACTGAATCGACATCATTTCGATGAGGGATTAAGTCGACTATACTCACGCCATGAGAAACAACAAATGTCGCCACTGATGATTGATTCCGCAGACTTCAGCCAAAAACTCGGCCTTATCTCCCGAAACGTCGAACACACCGAAGCGTTCCTGGCACGAGGTACGGCGGATTTTCATCTGCCGGGGTTTCTGCTGCCTGTGGGATACCGGCTCCTGAAATCGCGTTATGGTGATGAATATCGTCTCGTGACCACCGATGACGGCAAACCTTATACGGCGTATGCCGTAAAGCTTAAATTTCATAAAGAAATTACCTTTCCCCACGGTGCCGCCACGCAGGTGATGGTGTGGCGTACGCCACGTGCCGTTCATCAACGCGTGATAAGCGGGTTGCCACAACTCTTTTTTCAGTGGGTGCTAAGCGAATACGACATCGTTGTCTCTGACAGCGAACAAACGGGAGACGGGCAACGGTTCTGGCTGCGCATGATCGACTGGGCGTTTACCATGAACTATCGCATTAGTGTGGCGGACGGTACGGTGGGAGAAGAGTGGACGTTAACGCCCGTAAATTCCTACGCTGAGCTGGAAGAGCGCTGGATTGCTTTTGCCTGGGGAAACGATCGTGAGGTCCATCCGCATCGCAGGCTTGTCATCAGTAAAGCGTAACGGGCCGCATGCAGCGGCCCATTTTCATTAGCATTCAGTCACAATCGTGCTCAGCGGCAGGCGAGACTTCGGCAGCGTGGCATTGAAATCCTCAACGCTGTGATGCCCAACCGGCACCACCACCAGGCTGGTGAAGCCTTTCTCTTTCAGGCCGAACTCTTCGTCGAGGATTGCGGCATCGAAGCCTTCAATCGGCACTGCGTCCAGGCCCATCGCGGCCACGCCCAGCAGGAAGTTGCCGACGTTCAGGTAAACCTGCTTCGCCATCCACTGGTCGTCATCTTTCAGATCCACGCGGTGCATGTCGGCAAAATAGCACCGGCCTTTGTGGTTCGCGGCTTTTGCTTCTGGCGTGGCGAAACGGCCGTCAGCCTCTTCCTGATCGACGACGCGCTCAAGCCAGGCATCGTCCATCGCGGTTTTCGCACAGAACACCACCACGTGAGAGGCATCCAGCATTTTGCGTTCGTTAAACACATAGGTGCCCGCCGCGGATTTTGCCACGCGCGCTTTACCCTCTTCAGTACTGGCAACAATAAAGTGCCACGGCTGGGAGTTGGTGCTGGACGGGCTGTATTGCAGCAGCGTTTTGATTTTTTCCGCTTCTTCTGCGGTCAGTTTTTTGGCTGGGTCGAACGCCTTGGTAGAGTGGCGTTTCAGGGCGACAGAAATAATATCCATAACAACTCCTGGTGATGAAATTCGCCCGCAGGCGGGCGTGAAAGGAAAGCAGATTACCGCGCGAAGCGGGAAAAGATAAGTGCGATTCGAGCGCTTATTCTGTTCGTCTCAGACGAACAATCAGGCTGGCCGAATCCACTTCTGATCTTTTTTCGGCAGTTTATCAACGACCAGATTCCACGAATCCGTAATCAGGTCGGTGACCAGTTCAGGCGTGATGTCGTCCGTGACATAAAGGGAGATCCAGTGTTTTTTATTCAGATGGTAGCCAGGCTCCACGCCACGGTAGATCTGCTGATTGAGCAGCGATTTTTCCGGATCGGATTTCAGGCTGACGTGGGCCCGACCGTGAGCGGTCGCCATCAGCATAAAAATTTTCCCGCCCACCTTAAACACGTCATACTCCGGGCCAAACGGCCAGCAATGTTCGGTAAAAGGCATTTCCAGCGCGACGCGTCTGGCATGTTCCTGCAAGGCTTTACTGTCCATGGCTCTCTTCCTCAGCAAGCCCGCGCCACATGGCTTCAAAGCCCAGCGCTTTAAAATCGACGGCACGGGACGGATCGCGCGCGGCAAACTCCATGGTGGTTTCAGCCAGCGATAAGAATATTGCATCACCGAAGGTCTTAAACTCGTCAGACATAAACACCGGGCGCACCGAGCGGTGACACAGTTCGTGTATTTCCGGGAACATGTCTTTCACCGCCTGCTCGGTTTCAATGTTCAGCTTTTCACTGACGCCAATCTGGCGGATAGCCGCATGCGCCAGGGGGTTACGAATGCCCCAGTCCACATAGCTATTCCAGATATTACGGGTATGCTCTTTTGGCTGGGTGATGGTGCGATCGAGGTTTGCCAGCATGGTCTGGCAAAGATCCTGCTTCAGATGCAGATAGAGGGCATTCAGCAGATCGTCTTTGGTAGCAAAGTAGCGAAACAGTGTCCCTTCAGCGACGCCCGCATTACGGGCAATTAACGCCGTTGAGGCGGCAATACCTGACTGCGCAAACGCAGCCGTTGCTGCTTCCAGTAAGGCCTGTTTTTTATCTTCACTCTTCGGACGTGCCACTAAATTTTTCCTCCCGTCAATTGTAAAAACCCTGATTGAAACACGTGCTTTGCCACGCTGCAACGCGGAATGTCAAAGATCGAAAACCTTCTTGACGGCGTAATCATCCTATCTATAATGAGTGCTTACTCACTCATAATCAAGTTCAACCCGCGCAAACTATCGGACAGGGCGCGTTGGCGGGTCAGGATAATGAAAAAGCCTCTATTCATCTGCGTGGTGTTAGTCATGATTATTGCTTCAGCTGCCAGTTTACCGTTTGTACTGAATGCCGGATTTGGCCAGCCACCGCAGGGTGCGCAGCTCTCTGAAGTGGAGGCCTCTCCGCACTATCGCGACGGGCAATTCCATAACACGCTCCCTACGCCGGGCTTTACCGGGCAACAAAATATGCTGGTGGCGTGGTGGCAGTTTCTTACCCGTAAAACCGAAAACGCCCGTCCTGCGCAGCCGCTGCCGCTGGTGAAAACCGATCTGGCGAGCCTGTCGCCTGAACAGGACACGCTGGTGTGGCTCGGCCACTCCTCCTGGTATATGCAGCTGGCGGGGCAACGAATCCTGATCGATCCGGTTCTGAGTAACTACGCCGCACCGTTCTCCTTCCTCAATAAAGCCTTTGCGGGGGAGTACCCGTGGCGTGCGGAGAGCATGCCGGAGATCGACCTGCTGATTATCTCCCACGATCACTATGATCATCTGGATTACGCCACCATCAAGGCGCTGCTGCCGAAGGTTAAGCGCGTGGTCACCCCGCTGGGCGTGGGTTCGCATCTGCGCTACTGGGGGATGAACCCTGAGATTATCGACGAGCGGGACTGGAACCAGTCGGTACGTATCAGCGATGCGCTGACGGTTCACGTGTTGCCGGCGCGCCATTTTTCCGGGCGCGGCATTAAGCGTAACCAGACCCTGTGGGGCAGCTTTATGTTTGTCTCTCCGGAGCAGAAGGTCTACTACAGCGGAGACTCCGGTTATGGCCCGCACTTCAAAGCGATTGGCGAGCAGTTTGGCGGAGTTGACTTAGCCATTATGGAAAACGGCCAGTACGACCAGGACTGGAAGTACATCCATATGCATCCGGCGGAAACGGCGCAGGCCTCGGCAGATCTCAATGCCAGAGCGGTCGTACCGGGACATAACGGGCGTTTTGTGCTGGCGAAACATACCTGGAACGATCCACTGATCCAGCTGGCGAAAGCCAGCAAGGATAAAAACTACCGGCTGCTGACACCGGAGCTGGGCGAGCCCGTGCGGGTGAGTGATACCACGCAACAATTTCGCGAGTGGTGGGAATAATGTTTAAGCGAGAAGCAGAGGGGGAGAGCAGTATGACGATTTCCGCTCAGGTCATTGATACGATTGTCGAATGGATTGATGACAACCTACACCAGCCGTTACGCATCGAAGAGATTGCCCGCCATGCGGGTTACTCAAAATGGCATTTACAGCGGCTGTTTATGCAGTACAAAGGCGAAAGTCTGGGGCGCTACATCCGCGAACGCAAGCTGCTGATGGCGGCGCGCGATCTGCGTGAGTCAGACGAGCGCGTGTACGATATCTGCCTGCGCTACGGGTTTGACTCGCAGCAGACGTTTACCCGCATCTTTACCCGCACCTTCAACCAGCCGCCCGGGGCGTACCGCAAAGAGAACCATAGCCAGACACATTAACATGTCGCGTGTAGGCCGGGTAAGGCGTAGCCGCCACCCGGCTTTTTTGTGGGCTCGGTGCCCGTAATTGCCCGGTGGCGCTGCGCTTACCGGGCCTACAAATCCCTTACCACCGATAATTCACCGTCGCCGTCACCGTCCGGCCAATCCCGTAGAAGCACGCCGTATCGCTTGCGCATGACGCCACATACTTCGTGTCCGCCACGTTATTGACGTTGAACTGCACGCTTGCCCCTTTCAGGCTGCGGTTCATCTCGCCCAGATCGTAGCGCAGCATCGCGTCATACAGATCCACCGATGGCACCTTAAAGGTGTTCTTCGCATCGCCGTAGCTGGTGCCGATGTAGCGCATCCCCACGCCAGCGGTCAGGCTCTTCAGCACGCCGCCCGGAACGGTATAGCTGGCGAACGCCGATGCCATATGCGCTGGAATGCGCGCAGGCGTTTTGCCTTCTGTTCCCGCCACCGTGGTGCTTTCGGTTTTTGCATCGGTATAAGTGTAGGAGCCAATCAGGTTGATGTTATCCATCAGCGTGGCGTGGATTTCCGCTTCAGCGCCTTTCGAACGCACCTTGCCCGCATTTTCGAACCAGCCTTCAGCGCTGTTATAGGTCGCTACGTTGTCCTGAGTTAAATCGTACAGCGCGAGAGTCATCAGCGTGGTGTCGACCGGCTGATATTTCAGGCCAATCTCGGTCTGCTCCCCGGTAGTAGGCCTGAATGGCGCGACGCCCGGCGCACGGTTGGTTTGCAGGTTCGGCTCAAACGACGTGCTGTAGCTGATGTACGGCGAGAGACCAAAATCGAACGCGTACAGCAGGCCAGTGCGCCAGGTAAATTTGCTGTCGTTCTGCTGCGTAAAGCTATTATCGGTGAAGTCGTTGGTACGCACTTCGCTCCAGTCGTAGCGCCCGGAAACCAGCCACTCCCAGTTGTTCCAGCTCATCTGATCCTGAAGATACAGCCCCATCTGGTCGAGATTTTGCTGCTCGTCGGAGGCCGTTTTGAAGGTGCTTTCATCCACGTTCACGCCGTAAACCGGGGTTGTCCAGTCGAGGTCATACTGTGAGCCGCTCCCGCGCGCCAGCAGCTGTTTATCCTTGCTTGTCTTGTAATCAAACCCGCCGAGCAGGGTATGGCTGACGCTCCCGGTCTCCAGCAGATATTCCAGCTGGTTATCGAGGCCAAATTCATTGGTCGTGCGATCTTCACGCTGGGCGCGACGGGTCAACACCGTGCTGTTGGCCGCGCTGTTGGCGTAAACCAGATAACGGTATTTCTGCTTGATGGTGGCGTAACGGGCGTTCTGGCGGAAGGTGAGGTTGTCGGCGAACTGGTGTTCCAGCTCGTAGCCAATCATCGTCTGCTCGCGCCAGGACTGATTGTAATTCGGATCGCTGACGTTAAAGTCGCGTGGGATGTACTTCCCGTCGACGCTTTTCACCGTGCCATACGCGGGCAGGAAGTTGCGGTATCCGGCATCCGGATCTTTCTGGTAGCTGGTCAGCAGCGTAAAGCGGGTCTGATCGTTCGGGTACCAGGTGATCGCCGGGGCGATCGCCATCCGCGTCTCTTTATAATCGTCCACCTGATTATGCTGCGTACGGGCGATACCGTTCACGCGATACAGTACGCGGCCGTCGTCGCTCAGCCTGCCGCCGAAATCAAACGCACCTTCGGCGAGATCGTTATTGCCGGTGCGGAACTGCACGTTGTGAATGGCCTCCGCCGTCGGGCGCTTGCTGGTCATGCTGATTAACCCGCCAGGATTCACCTGACCAAACAGGACCGACGCCGGGCCGCGCACCAGCTCCACGCGCTCCAGCAGCCACGGGTCAACTGTGCCCGTCTGTGATGAGGCCGTTGCGCCAAAGCTTAAGCCGTCGAGGAATTTTGGCACGTAGCTAAAGCCGCGCACAAACACCTCGTCGTTACGGTTAGACGAGCCCCGGTATTCGGTAAACACGCCCGCCGAGTAGCGCAGCGCCTGCGAAACGGATGTGACGTCCTGCATGTTCATTTGATCGCGGGTGATCACCGATACCGACTGCGGCGTCTTCACAATCTCCGCGCTGGTCTTGGTGGCGGAGAGCGTTTTCGTCGCCACAATGCCTTTTACGGGCGCAGTGGGCTCTTCACTCACGCCCTGCGTCACCGTAATCGTTTCTTCTTTCGTTTCTGCCTGAGCCGCGACGCTGGTCGTCGCCAGACTCATCAGCCAGAGATACATTATCTTATTATTTTTAAACATTTTTATTGAACGTCCTTGGTTGCTATCGCCATAAAAACACCGGTAAATCGCCGTTGATGATATTGCAAATTATTACCATTTGCATTAGCGTTGTTAACAAATTTCGTTGGGGAACAAGCGGTAATGAAGAGGGTATGGAGTGGGTTGCTGTTGGGGATCGGCGCGCTGCCCGCCGTGGCGGCAACGTGCGAGCAGTCGTCCCGGCAGGGCGATGTTCAGGGAAAGTTTGATGCCAACGGCGAAGTCTGCTTCTCCCTGCCTGAACTGGGTGAAAATTACGTTTCCGCCACGCTGAATGGCGTGACGGATGCGCGCCTGCTGGATGGGCAAAACCGCCGCATCCGCACGCTGATCGAAAATGGTCCTGCGGACGGGGAACACACGCTGCTGTTTGCCCTGCCGGTGAAACAGAACACCTCGCTGGTGCTACACGGCGAAGCCGGTAAGCCGTGGCGTTTTCAGTGGCGGATGAAAGAGACCTCTCCATTACCACGCGTGCAGATGCTGGCGCCAGTAAGCCCGACGCTAAAGGCGCTGGCAAACGTCATTTCTGCCGGTGGAAGTACCGAGGCGTTCTGGCAGGCGCAGCGTCGACAGGGAACGCCAATGGTGGAACCGGTAGATGCGAACCATAAGCGCGTGACCTTTCTGTGGCGCGGCGCGCGGGATAACGTCTTCATTCTCGGCTCTCCGGCGGGGGATCACGATCCGCTGTTCCGCCTGGGCAACAGCGACGTCTGGTTCCGTAGCTACGTGGTCCCCGCTGATACGGTGATGCAATATAAGCTCGCCCCCGATGTGCCGATCGTTGAAGGCTCTGCCCGCGATCAACGCCGTGCCATCCTGGTGAGCGCACAGGCCGATCCGCTTAACCCGAACACCTTTGGGGAACAGAAGGCGGATCGATGGAACCGTTACTCGCTGCTCGATCTCAGCCCGGCGCGCTACTGCTCCGTTCAGGCCACGGCAAAGCCGCTGGTGCACGGGACGTTGAGCCGTCAGAGTTTTTCCAGCCACATCCTCGGCAACGCCCGCGACGTGATGATCTACAAACCGCGCGGCGCACAGCCCGCACGCTGGACGTTAATTCTGTTCGACGGGCAGATTTATCAGGACGAATACCATTTTGCCAACGTGCTGGACGGTCTGATTGCCCGGCATCACCTGCCACCGATTAACGTGGTGTTTATCGACAGCCTCGATCACGCCCGTCGCGGCAACGAGCTGCCGCCGAACCCGGAATTTGCTGACTTTATGGCGCACGAGCTGCTGCCGTGGCTGCGCGGGCAGGGCATCGCGATGCAGCGGCAGAAAACGGTGCTGGCGGGGTCGAGCTACGGGGGAATTGCCTCGTCATGGGTGGCGCTGCGCTATCCGCGCCTGTTTGGCAACGTGCTGAGCCTTTCCGGCTCCTACTGGTGGGCGCCGAAAGGTGACGCCCCCGGCTGGCTGACGCGTCAGTACCAGCAGTCGCCGCCGTATCCGGTGCGCTTCTGGTTACAGGCCGGAAAGTTTGAAACCACGGGGCCGGGCGGCGGCATTTATCGCACCACGCAGGATTTTGAACAGGTGCTGAAGGAAAAAGGCTATCGCGTCAGCTTCCATCCCTCATCCAGCGGCCACGACTACGCGGCCTGGTGTGAAGCGCTGATCCACGGGATGCGCGATCTTACTGGCTTACGACGCCAGTGAAAACCAGCGGCGCCAGATGAAACGCAGGATAAAGAATTCGATGGCGCCGAGCACCAAAAACCACAGACAGAACAGAATGGTGTACAGCTGATTCAGATCGACCATATGAAAGGTCTGAACCAGTTTCTGCGCCAGCACCAGACCCAGCGACGGCGCAGGTAACAGCAGACAGGAGAGCAGGGCCATCAGCAAAATGCCCCCTGCGGTGAGCAGCGATTCTAACGGGTGTTTCATCGTAATGTTAATCGTGAGTTAAAAATGTCATTGTCCGGCATCCTGAAACGTAAAGCAATATCATCCCCACTGGCAAAATTGAGTGAAAGGCCACCGTTATTCTGCGAGTTAATAACGGAAAATAGATAATATTTCCGGGGCGATTAAATTAATATCGCGTAATGTAAATAAACGTCTTTTTCACGAAAATAATTTTACAAAGCTATAGGTGCTATATCCAATTAACGTCGCAATAACAATGGCTGCGACAATGTATAACGCCAGGCGCCGCCCGCGATAAATACCAAACATGCTTCCTCCTCGTTTAGTGTTGGTTTAGAAATATTTTGTAAAAATCAACGCGTCGAAATAATTTTAATCAGTTTTGAATAACCGGGTAGTCAATATATTGCGGTAGATCAATTTAACCCGCAAGACTTAAAAATGAATTATTTAAAGCCAGAAAGGAATTCCGGCTTCCGTCCACCGGATATTGAAGGAAAAATACCATGACCAAAAAAAATTTCTCGCAGAATATGCCACCCGCAGGCGGGCAGGCGTACCAGCAGACCGTAGAGCAGGTGCTTGCTCAGGCGAAGAGCCAGGCGAATGGCCTGGACCGCACCGAGGCGCAGGCACGTTTGCAGAAGCATGGCCCGAACGCGCTGCCGGAGAAAAAAGGCAAGCCGGGCTGGCTGCGTTTTCTCGCGCATTTTAACGATGTCCTGATTTACGTCCTGCTGGCGGCCGCCGTATTAACGGCTGTAATGGGACACTGGGTTGATACGCTGGTTATCCTGGGCGTGGCGGTAATCAATGCCTTAATTGGCCACATTCAGGAAAGTAACGCAGAAAAATCCCTGAAGAGTATTCGCAATATGCTCTCCAGCGAGGCGCGCGTTATTCGTAATAGTAACCATGAAACCATCCCGACGACGGAAATCGTCCCGGGCGATATTATTGTGTTGCGCGCAGGAGATCGTATTCCGGCGGATATGCGCTTAATTGAAGCGCATAATTTACGCGTGGAAGAGGCAATTCTGACCGGCGAATCCACCGTGGTGGATAAACACATTAATCCGCTGAGCGGTGAACTGCCGCTGGGCGACCGCACCAATATGGTCTTCTCCGGGACGACCGTAAGCGCGGGCGGTGGCGTTGGCCTGGTCACCGCGACCGGTAAGGATACGGAGCTCGGCCACATCAACCAGATGATGGCGGGCATTGAAAAGCACCGCACCCCGCTGCTGGTGCAGATGGACAAGCTGGGCAAAGCGATTTTCGCCATCATTCTGGCGATGATGGCCGCGCTGTTTGTCTTCAGCCTGGTGTTCCGCGAGATCCCGATGGGCGAGCTGCTGCTCTCCCTGATTAGCCTGGCGGTAGCCTCCGTACCGGAAGGTCTGCCGGCGATTATCTCCATCATCCTCTCTCTGGGCGTACAGGCGATGGCGCGTAAGCGGGCGATTATCCGCAAGCTGCCGACGGTTGAAACCCTGGGCGCGATGACCGTGGTCTGCTCGGATAAAACCGGCACCCTGACCATGAACGAGATGACGGTGAAAGCCATCATTACCGCCGATACGTGCTATCGCGTGGACGGCAACAGCTACGAGCCGGTGGGCAACCTCTACCTCGAAGGCAGCGACGAGCCGGTGCAGATCCAGCCGGGCACCGTGCTGGAGCAGTACCTGCGCACCATCGACCTGTGTAACGACAGCCAGCTGATTCAGGACGAGCGCGGCCTGTGGGGCATCACCGGCGGCCCGACCGAGGGCGCGCTGAAGGTGCTGGCGGCAAAAGCCCACCTCGCACCGGTCGAGACCACCCTGGTCAACAAGATCCCGTTCGACTCGCAGTACAAGTACATGAGCACCCACTACCAGATTGGCGGTGAGGAGCAGATTTTGATCACCGGCGCGCCGGACGTGATTTTCGCCCTGTGTGAGCAGCAGCAGACCCGCAACGGTGCGCAAGCCTTTGACCGCGCGTACTGGGAAACGGAGATGGAGCGCTATGCGCGTCAGGGGCTGCGCATGGTCGCCGCGGCGTTCAGGCCAGCGAACGGTGAGCAGGCACTGACTCACGACGACCTGAGCCACGGCCTGATCTTCCTCGGCATTGCCGGGATGATGGATCCGCCGCGTCCGGAAGCGATTGAGGCAATTAACGCCTGCCAGCAGGCGGGGATCCGCGTGAAGATGATCACCGGGGATCACCCGCAGACGGCGATGAGCATAGGCCAGATGCTGGGGATCACTAACAGCGAGCAGGCGGTCACCGGCTATGAGCTGGAGAAGATGGACGACGCCGAGCTGGCCGAAGCGGCGGTGAAGTATGACATCTTCGCCCGTACCAGCCCGGAGCATAAGCTGCGCCTGGTGAAAGCGTTACAGGACAAAGGCGAAATCGTCGGTATGACCGGTGACGGCGTGAACGATGCGCCAGCGCTGCGTCAGGCGGATGTGGGTATTGCGATGGGCATCAAAGGCACGGAAGTCACCAAAGAGGCGGCGGACATGGTCCTGACGGACGATAACTTCGCCACCATCGCCAGCGCGGTGAAAGAGGGGCGTCGCGTTTACGACAACCTGAAGAAGACCATTCTGTTCATCATGCCGACCAACCTGGCGCAGAGGCTACTGATTGTGATTGCGCTGCTGGCGGGGAACATCATTCCGCTGACGCCGGTGCTGATCCTGTGGATGAACATGGCGACCTCCGCCACGCTCTCCTTCGGCCTGGCCTTCGAGGCCGCCGAGCGCAACATAATGCGCCGCCCGCCGCGCCAGACCGGGCAGCACGTGATGGACGCCTACGCCGTATGGCGCGTGGCTTTCGTCGGCACCATGATTGCCATCGCCGCCTTTGCGCTGGAAGCCTGGCTGGCCCCGCGCGGGCACAGCGCGGAGTTCATCCGCACCGTGCTGCTCCAGATGCTAGTCTGCGCCCAGTGGGTGTACATGATTAACTGCCGCAACACCGAAGGGTTCTCCCTGAACCGCGGCCTGCTGGCGAACAAAGGGATCTGGCTGGTAACGGGCGTACTGTTCCTGCTCCAGGCGGCGATCATCTACCTGCCGTTTATGCAGATGCTGTTCGGCACCGAAGCGCTGCCGCTGCGCTACTGGTTCGTGACGCTGGCGGTGGCGGGGGTGATGTTCTTCGTCGTCGAAATCGAGAAGCGACTGACCCGCAGGTTCCGTAAGGCTGCATAACTAAAACCTTACCCCTCACCCTGCCCTCTCCCCAAAGGGGAGAGGGTGTTCAAGTTCCCTCTCCCCTTTGGGGAGAGGGGAAAATACTGAGGTACTCCCATGAAACTCCCACTTCTGTTCGCGCTCCTCGCCGCTACCCTGCCGCCCGCATTCGCCGCAGTCATTCCCGTGCGTGTCGCCACCGTGGAGCAAACCGCCCACGCCGCCGAACGTCAGATCCCGGGTCGCATCGAAGCGATTCACACCGTTGAACTGCGCGCGCGTACGGAAGGCGTGATTACCAAAATCCACTTCCGCGACGGCCAGTACGTGAAAAAAGGTGACGTGCTGTTCGAGCTGGACGACGCCGAGCCGCGCGCCGCCCTGCGCCTGGCGCAGGCCGAAGTGAAAAGCGCCGAAGCCACGCTGCGTCAGGCGCAGCAGCAGCTTTCCCGCTTTGAAAGCCTGGGAAGCAGCAACGCCATCAGCCGCCACGACGTGGACAACGCCCGCATGCAGCGCGACGTTGCCAGCGCCGCGCTGGAGCAGGCGAAAGCCCGTCTCGACACCCGCAGCGTCACCCTCAACTACACGCGCATTACCTCACCGATTGACGGACGCGTGGGGCACAGCAACTTTCACGTCGGCAGCCTGGTGGATCCTGCCAGCGGTGTGCTGGTGGAGGTGGTCCAGCTCGATCCGATCCGCATCGCCTTTGCGCTGGAAGAGGGCGCGTTTGCCACCAAAGCCGGACAGCATGCGGATATCAGCGCCATGAAGCAGGCCTGGCAGGCGCTGATTGACAGCAACGGCCAGCGCGTCAGCGGGGAACTCACCTCCGTAGACAACCGCATCGACCCGCGTACCGCCAGCGTGATGCTGCGCGCCGAGTTCGCCAACCCGCGCCATCAGCTGCTGCCCGGCGGCAATGTGAACGTCTACCTGCGTCCGGCAAGCGAGCAGCCTGTCCTGACCCTGCCCGCCGCTGCCGTACAGCAGAATGGCGACGGGTTCTTCGCCTGGGTGGTTAACGCCGAGGATAAAGCCGAAATGCGTCCGCTTAAGGTCGCCGGGCAGATGGGCCAGCAGTTCCAGATTGCCTCCGGCGTTAAGCCCGGTGAGCGAGCAATTACTGACGGTGCGCAGCGCGTGCAGCCAGGCGCTGCCGTTCAGATACTGAATTAAGGAGCCATCATGCTGACGTTTTTCATCAAACGCCCGCGCTTTGCGATGGTGATTGCGCTGGTCATCACCCTGCTGGGGGCCATCGCGCTGAGGATTATTCCGGTGGAGCAGTACCCGCAGATCACACCGCCGGTCGTGAATGTGTCAGCGTCATGGCCGGGCGCCAGCTCGGCTGACGTGGCGGAGGCCATCGCCACGCCGCTGGAGACGCAGCTGAACGGGGTGGATCATATGCTCTATATGGAGTCCACCAGTTCGGACGAAGGCACGTATAGCCTGAACATCACCTTTGCGGCGGGCACCGATCCGGATCTCGCCGCCATCGACGTGCAGAACCGCGTGGCGCAGGCTGTGGCGCAGCTGCCGATCGAGGCACAGCAAAACGGCGTGCAGGTGCGCAAGCGCGCCACCAACCTGATGATGGGGGTAAGCCTTTACTCACCAAATAACACCCACACGCCGCTGTTCGTCAGCAACTACGCCAGCACCCAGGTGCGCGAGGCGCTGTCGCGTCTGCCGGGCGTCGGGCAGGTACAGATGTTTGGCGCGCGCGACTACAGCATGCGCATCTGGCTGCGTCCGGACCGCATGAATGCCCTGAACGTGACCAGCGATGACGTGGCGCAGGCGCTGCGCGAGCAGAACGTGCAGGGGGCGGCAGGCCAGGTCGGCACGCCGCCGGTGTTTAACGGCCAGCAGCAGACCCTGACCATCAACGGGCTGGGGCGTTTAAACCAGGCCGAAGACTTTGCCAACATCATTATTCGCGCCGGTGAAATGGGCCAGCTGGTGCGCCTGAATGACGTCGCCACCATCGAACTCGGCTCGCGCAGCTACAGCTCCGGCGCGCAGCTGAACGGGCACGACTCCGCCTACCTCGGCATCTACCCGACGCCGTCCGCCAACGCCCTGCGCGTGGCCGACGCGGTGCGCGCGGAGCTGGAACGCCTCTCAACGCGCTTCCCGGACGACCTGGTCTATGAGGTGAAATTCGACACCACCTCCTTTGTTGCCGCCACCATTAAGGAGATCGGCGTCTCGCTGGCGCTCACCATGCTGGCGGTTGTGGTGGTCGTTTCCCTGTTTCTGCAAAGCTGGCGCGCAACGCTGATTGTCGCGCTCGCCATTCCGGTGTCGCTGGTGGGCACCTTTGCGGTGCTCTATACGCTCGGCTACTCCGCGAACACGCTCAGTCTGTTCGCCATCATTCTGGCGCTGACCATGGTGGTGGATGACGCCATCGTGGTAGTGGAGAGTGTCGAAACGCTGATGGCGGAAGGGCAGAGCCGCACGGCGGCGACCGCGCTGGCGCTGCGTCAGATTGCCGGGCCGGTGATTGCCACCACGCTGGTGCTGCTGGCGGTGTTTGTACCGGTGGCGCTCCTGCCGGGGATCGTGGGCGAGCTGTACCGCCAGTTCGCGGTGACGCTCTCGACCGCCGTCACGCTCTCAAGCCTCGTGGCGCTGACCCTGACGCCCGCGCTCTGCGCGATGCTGCTGCGCCCGCGTCCGGCACAGCCCGCCGCCGTTTTCCGTGGGTTCAACCGCGGGCTGGACGCCACGCGCACGCTTTACACGCGGATCGTGAGCGTGTTCAACCTCCGTCCGTGGCTGGCGCTGCTGGCCACCGCAGGCGCGGCGGCGGTGGTGGTATTCAGCTTTATGTCGATGCCAAAGGGCTTCCTGCCTCAGGAGGATCAGGGCTACTTCTTCGCCAGCGTCCAGCTGCCGGAGGCAGCCTCGCTGGAGCGCACCGAAGCGGTGATGACCACCGCGCGCGAGCTGATCGCTAAAAACCCGGCGGTGGAAGACGTGATTCAGGTCTCCGGGTTTAACATCCTCAACGGCACCAGCGCATCGAACGGCGGGTTTATCTCCATCATGCTCAAAGACTGGAGCGAGCGTCCGCCGCTGGATGAGGTGATGGGCACCCTTCAGCGCCAGCTGCTGGCCCTGCCGGAAGCCACCATCATGACCTTTGCACCGCCGACGCTGCCGGGGCTGGGCAACGCCTCCGGCTTCGATCTGCGCATTCAGGCTCAGGCGGGGCAGAGCCCGGCGGAGCTGGAGCGCGTAACTCGCGAGGTGCTGGCGAAAGCCAACCAGCACCCGCAGCTGAGCCGCGTGTTCACCACCTGGAGCAGCAACGTGCCGCAGATGACGCTCACCGTTGACCGTGAGCGCGCGGCCCGCCTCGACGTGCCGGTGTCGCGCATCTTCAGCAGCCTGCAAACCGCCTTTGGCGGCACGCGCGCCGGGGATTTCAGCGTCAACAACCGCGTCTACCACGTGGTGATGCAGAACGAGATGCAGTGGCGCGAGCGCGCAGAGCAAATCAGCGAGCTGTTCGTGCGCAGCAACAGCGGCGAGCGGGTGCGTCTGAGCAACCTCGTCACCATCACGCCGACCGTCGGCGCGCCATTTATTCAGCAGTACAACCAGTTCCCGTCGGTATCGGTGAGCGGCTCGGCAGCGGAAGGGGTGAGCAGCAGCACCGCAATGGCGGCGATGGGCGAGATTCTGGCGGAAAACCTGCCAGCCGGGTACGACTACGCCTGGAGCGGCATGTCGTATCAGGAGCAGCAGACCGGGAATCAGGCGATATGGATTGTGCTGGCGGCGGTGGTGATGGCGTGGCTGTTCCTCGTCGCCCAGTATGAGAGCTGGACGCTGCCGGCGAGCGTGATGCTCTCGGTGCTGTTCGCCATCGGCGGAGCGCTGGTCTGGCTGTGGCTGGCAGGCTATGCCAACGACGTGTACGTGCAGATTGGTCTGGTGCTATTGATAGCCCTCGCCGCCAAGAACGCGATCCTGATCGTGGAGTTTGCCCGCGCCCGGCGTATGGACGGAATGGCGATTGTCGATGCCGCGCGGGAAGGGGCATCGCGCCGCTTCCGCGCGGTAATGATGACCGCCGTGTCGTTCATCATAGGCGTCCTGCCGATGATGCTGGCGACCGGGGCGGGTGCCCAGAGCCGCCGTATCATTGGCACCACGGTGTTCAGCGGCATGCTGGTAGCCACCGTGGTGGGGATAGTGTTCATCCCGGCGCTGTTCGTGCTGTTCCAGCGCCTTCGCGAATGGGGGCACGGCCTTACGGACTCGTCGCCCACAGCTCACAGTGCTTCTGCACCAGAGAAATCAGCGAGCCGCCATCGGCGATAAAGTCCCGCATGCGCTGCGCCTCGCTCTTGCCCTGCTTTAACAGCAGGGCAATTTCCTTGATGGCGCTCGTCGCGCCGAGTTTCTCGGCCGACGGTGCAACCTGCTCCAGCAGCCAGGCGATATCCTCCGCCACGGTTTTGTGTTCGCCGGTATGCACGTCCGTCAGAATGCCTTCCAGCCCGTAGCGACAGGCCTGAAAACGGTTAAAGCGGTACAGCAGAAAATCCCGTTCCTGATGCTTATAGGGCCGCGCAGTCAGCAGCCAGTGCGACGTCGCCTGAATAAGCCCGGCGATGTTAATGGCGTGACCGAGCGTCAGCGGCGTATCCATCACCCGCACCTCCACGGTGCCAAAGTGCGGGCTGGGGCGGATGTCCCAGTGCAGATCCTTAATGCTGTCGATCATGCTGGTGGAACTCAGGCGGCGGAACAGCCCCTCGAACTCCTGCCAGCTGTTGACCCACGGCATCTGGCCGTTATCCGGGAATCCGGAAAATATGTTGAGCCGCGACGAGGAAAACTTGGTGTCCGTGCCCTGCATATAAGGCGACGACGCGGCGAGGGCGATAAAGTGCGGCACGAAGCGCGACAGACCGTGCAGCAGGTAAATCGCGTCGTCCCCGTTTCGGCATCCCACGTGCACGTGCTGGCCGAACACCGTCGCCTGCAAAATCAGATAGCCAAAGCGCTCCAGCGTGACGTTATAGCGCTCGTCGTCACACACCTCCTGCCGCTGCCACTTCTGAAACGGGTGCGTTCCGCCGCCGCAGATCTGGATGTGCTGCTCCGACGCCGCCCGCAGGATGCTCTGCTGCATCACGGAGAACTGGGCCGCCGCCTGGTCGATGGTCTGGCATACGCCGGTGGCGATTTCGAGCATGCTTTCGGTGATGTCGTGTTTGACTTCGCCCCCTTTGATGTCGTCTTTGACGGCGGCGATGAGGGCAGAGGAGTCCTGGCTCAGATCGTAACCCGGCGGGTTAACCACCTGGAGTTCGAGCTCAATGCCGAGGGTATAAGGTTCAGAGGACTTGAAATCGGGTAAGGGCATGGCGCACTCCGTTGTCTGTTATGTGTTGAGTATAGACAATGGGCGTGGCGCGCTCTTTTCAGGGTGGTATAACTGATAGCAGGCTTAGCAAAAGGGGAGTGACCCATGTCTGACTATCCAACCATTGCGCTGATTGGTCCCGGTGCGATTGGCACCACCATTGCCGCGGTGCTGCATGACGCGGGCCGTACGCCGCTGCTGTGCGGTCGCACCGCGCATCCGGTATTACGCCTGCGTCACGATGAGGATGAAACTGTGGTGCCCGGTCCGGTACTTACCGATCCCACCGTCATTACCCGCCCCGTAGACCTCGTTTTTGTGGCGGTAAAAACGACGCAAAATGCCGACAGCGCCGGGTGGCTGCGCGCCCTGTGCGATGAAAACACCGTGGTCTGCGCGCTGCAAAACGGCGTGGAGCAGAAAGCCCAGCTTTCGCCTTTGGTCAACGGCGCAACGGTGCTGCCGTCGGTGGTCTGGTTCCCGGCGCAGCGCGAGCCGGACGCCTCCGTCTGGCTGCGGGCAAAACCGCGTCTGACACTACCGGATGTGCCGCAGGCGCAGCGGGTGGTCGAGGCGCTTCGCGGGACGCGCTGTGATGTTGAGCTCTCGACAGATTTCGCCACCGTCGCCTGGCGCAAGCTGCTGCAAAACGCGGTCGCCGGGCTGATGGTGCTGGCCAACCGCCGCGCCGGGATGTTCAGACGCGAGGATATCAGCGAGCTGGCCCTGGCCTACCTGCGCGAGGGGCTTGCCGTCGCCCGCGCCGAAGGGGCGAAGCTGGACGATGCGGTGGCCCAGGAGATTCTGGCGAACTTCCAGCGCGCGCCCGAGGATTTAGGCACGTCAATCCTTGCCGACCGTCAGGCCGAACGCCCGATGGAGTGGGATATTCGTAACGGCGTGATCCAGCGCTATGGCCGCAAGCATGGTATTGCGGTGCCCATCAGCGACGTGGTGGTACCGCTGCTGGCGGCGGGGAGCGAGGGGCCGGGCTAACGGCCGCTGTTTTTCCGTTCGGCGAGCGTGACGGTGGAGCAATAATCTGGGGATAGTCAGCCTTAAACACATATGCGAAACTTACCGCTTCTGAAAAAATGTGGTGGGACCCGCTCAATGTCAGAACCATCTTCGCAGTGCCTGTTTAATGAAGGAATGATTGCTTTTCCTGAGGGCTATCAGGACCGTACCGTCAATGTCTTCGCGCCGCCTGCAGCGGATGCGCCCGCGTTCAACATTTCCCGCGATGCCCTCAACCCCGGCGAAGCGCTTGCCGCGTATATCGATCGCCAGCTCGCCCTGATGGCAAAGCACATCAAGGGCTGGAAGCAGGGTGAGCGCAGCGCCGCTACGCTGGGCGACAGCCTTTTACAGGGTGAAACCGTCCATGCCAGCTACCTGCGCGACGGGAAACGCATCTGGCAGCAGCAGGCCGTGTTTAACGTCGACGGCGATAAAATCCTGGTATTCACTATGACCTGCACCCGCGCGCCGGGCGATGCCGACGTCGCGCTGTTTGGCGATCTTCTCAGGAGCTTCCGCTTCCACCATTAACTTCAGGGACCGTTGTTATGTTTGAAGCAGCACGCGTTGGTGATGATATCGGCCACTCCGGTGCGCTGGCCGGGATGATTGCCGGAACGATTGTCGGTGGCCTGATTGCCGCCGCCGGGGGCATTCTGGCGGGGGCCATGTTTATTGCCGGTCTCGGCGCATCCTGTCTTGGCGTGGGCGTCCTGCTCGTCGGCGCCAGCCTGGCCGTGGGATATTACACCGGGGAGCTGGCGACTGCCGCCAGGGACAGCATCGCCGACGCCGGGGCATCCAGCATGACGAAGAAAGGCGTCATCACCTCCGGCTCGCCCAACGTGTTTATCAACGGTAAACCCGCCGCGCTTGCCACCGATAGCACCGTCGACTGTTCTGACGACGGCTCGCAGCAGATGGCCGAAGGCTCTAAGCGAGTCTCCATTAACAGCCAGCCTGCGTCACGCATCGGGGATCGCACCACCTGCGACGCGAAGGTGATGACCGGTTCGGACAACGTCATTATCGGCGGCGACCCGCAGCAAACCCTGCCCATTCAGTCTGAAGTGCCCGAGTGGCTCTACAAGGTCTCCGATCTTACCCTGCTGTTCGCCGGGCTTCTCGGCGGGTGGGGCGGTGCCGCTGGCAAAGTCGGAGCGCTCTCTAAGCTGCTGGGCAAAATCCCCGGCATCAACAAGCTGGCCCGTATCGCCTGTCGCGCCGGCACGCTGATGACCGGCGTGGCGGCCGCGGGGATCATCGCCCGCCCGGTGGATATCGTCAGCGGACAGAAGTTTCTCAGCGGGGATGATGAGCTGGACTTCGTCCTGCCTTCCCGTCTTCCGGTGCGCTGGCAGCGCTACTGGCGCAGCGGCAATCCCGGCGACAGCGTGTTGGGCCGCGGATGGAGCCTGTTCTGGGAAAGCCGCCTGGAGCCTTATCAGGACGGCCTGGTGTGGCGCGCACCGTCCGGCGATTACGTCGCCTTCCCGAAGGTCCCGAAAGGGATGCGCTCCTACTGCGAAAGCGAAAAAAATTGGCTTGAACATCACCAGGACGACAGCTGGTCGGTGTATGACGTCAGCGGCGAGCGCTGGCACTATGCGCCGCTTAAGGATGATGCCCCCTCGCTGCTCCAGCGCCTCTCCGAACCGTGCGGCAACGAGATCCTCTTCGAGTGGAATGCGGATAATACCCTGCATGCCCTGACCGACTGTGCGGGCCAGCGCGTGGTCTGCCGCTACGACCGCGACAGGCTCGTTGGCGCCTGGCTGGATGACGAGATCTGCCTGGTCAGTTACGCTTATGATGAACAGCGCCAGCTGGTCTCCGTGACCGGCCGGGGCGGTAGCGTGCGCCGACGCTTCAGCTGGCAGGACGGGCTGATGAGCGCTCATGAGGACGCCAACGGCCTGCTGAGCGAATACCGCTGGCGGGAGATTGACGGCCTGCCGCGCGTGGTCGGCTTCCGCCATAGCGGCGGCGAACGGCTGACGTTCGAATACGATTTTGAGAACGGCACCCGCCGCGCGACCCGCGAAGACGGCGCGCAGGCGCACTGGCTGGTGGATGACGACGACAACGTCGCGCGCTTCACGGATTACGACGGTCGCCAGACGACGTTTGTCTACCGCGACGGCGAGCTCTGCCACGTCATTCTGCCGGGCGGGGCGATGCGCCGCAGCACGTGGGACAAATACGGCCGCATGACCAGCGAGACGGACCCGGCGGGCCGCCGCACGGAGTATCACTGGCATCGCCTGACCGACCGCATCACCCGCACGGTTTACCCGGACGGTACCTCATCGCAGGCCATGTTCGACCTTCGCGGTCGCCTGCTGTCGGAGACGGATCCGGCCGGTAGCACCACCGCGTATCGCTATCCCGATGATGAAGAATTCCTCCCGGAGAGCATCACCGACGCCATCGGCGGCGTGGTGCGCCTGGTCTGGAACCACCAGGGGCTGCTGACGCAGCGCACCGACTGCTCCGGCAGCGTCACCCGCTTCACCTACGACCGCTTCGGGCAGCTGATTGCCAGCGAAGATGCAGAAGGGAATATCACGCGGCGGGAGTGGAGCCGTGCCGGGCTGCTCAGCGCCGTGATCCATCCGGACGGTAGCCGCGAGTCGCTGGTGTGGAACGAACGCGGCCAGCTCACGGGCTGGCGCGACCCGCTGGAAAGCGAGGTGAGCTGGGCCTATAACGCGCTCGGCCTCCCGGTCAGCCTCACCGACCGTATTGGCCGCGTGCGCCAGTGGCGCTACGACCCGCGCGGTAACCTGCTGCGACTCGATAACGGCAACGGGGCGGAATACCGCTTCACCTATGACGCCGTGGGCCGCCCGCTCAGCGAAACGCGCCCGGACGAGACCGTGCGCCATATGGAATGGGACGCGCGAGGGTTCCTCTGCGCGCTCGAAGAAAACGGCCGGCCTGCCGCCGACGGCGGTATCGCCCGTCGCGTCCAGCAGTTCAGCTATGACGACAGCGGGCTGCTGATCGGGCGCACTCAGCGCCACGCGGAGTACCGCTACTTCCGCGACCTGAGCGGCCAGATTACCCGCATTCGCCGCACGCCGACGGCCGAAGGCGTTGCCCTGGGTATCGAAAGCGATGAGATCGCTTACCGCCACGACGCCGCCGGGCGCGTGCTGAGCGAGTCCGGCATTAACGGCGCGGTGGGCTACGAATGGGATGCCCTGAGCAACCTGACCGGCCTGACGCTGCCCGGCGGGCAAAAGCTGGCCTGGCTGCACTACGGCTCCGGCCACGTCAGCGCCATCCGCTTCGGGCAGCAGCTGGTGACCGAGTTCACCCGCGACCGCCTGCACCGTGAGGTACGCCGCACTCAGGGCGCGCGCGAGCAGCTCCGCCAGTATGATAGCCTCGGCAGACGCACCCTGCAGCGCAGCGAGCTAAGCACGGACGTGACCCTGCCGGAGCAGGCGCTACTGGAACGCCTGTATCGTTACACCGCACGCGGCGAGCTTTCCGGCGTCAGCGACACCCTGCGCGGTGAGGTGGATTACGGCTACGACGCCGAAGGGCGTCTGCTGAAGCACTACGAGGCCCGACAGGGACACAGCCGCGCGCAGTTCAGCTACGACGCCGCGGATAACCTCGCCGCCAGTGACGCTGCGGCACCGGTCACGGATAACCGCCTGCAGCACTGGCAGGCGCTGTTTATGAAATACGACCACTGGGGCAACCTGGTCAGCCGCCGCAACGGGCTGTATGAGCAGCATTACGCGTATGACGCCGAGAACCGTCTGGTGTCCGCCCGGGGAACCGGGCCGGAAGGACGGTTTGAGGCGCGCTATCACTACGACGCGCTGGGCCGCCGCACGCGCAAAATCGTCACCACGACGCACGGCACCACCAACACCCGCTTCCTGTGGCAGGGCTACCGCCTGTTGCAGGAGCAGCAGGCGAGCGGGCTGCGCAGCACCTATGTATACGACCCGAATGAATCCTGGAGCCCGCTGGCGCGTGTGGATCACCTTCGTGACCAGAGCAGCGGTGAGATTTACTGGTTCAATACCGATCTGAACGGTGCTCCGCTGGAGGTCACAGACGAGCGCGGCGCGGTGCGCTGGAGCGGCCAGTACGGCAGCTTTGGCGAGGTGCGCCATCAGAGCGAAGGGTTCTCACGGTTGGTGAATCGCACGGCGATGGCGCACCAGCCGCTTCGCTATGCCGGGCAGTACGCTGACGGTGAAACGGGGCTGCACTATAACCTGTTCCGCTACTACGACCCGCAGGTCGGGCGGTTTATTGTGCAGGATCCGATTGGGCTGAATGGCGGGTGGAACCTTTATCAGTATGCGCCGAATCCGTTGGGGTGGATTGATCCGTGGGGGTTAGCAGGTGTCAGGCTCCCAAGAAATAATGGCCATTGGGACGGTATACCAGGAGAAAGTAACTGGTATTCATATAATGACAAAGTTAATGCAGTTACATCGAACCAGCCTATACCTTTCAGTGAAGGAAGGCCTGATTTTTCTGCGTGGTCAAAAGGTACACTTACTTTCGAAGATGGTGTGCTGAATGGGACGGATAAAGATTTTTCAAAAGTATATAGTGCCATTGCAGAGAAAAAAGGCATTACACAGAAAGCGGCTCAGAATTTGTTAAGGGAAAAAATGCTTACTCCACATCATCTGAGTGCGAATACTATAATTCTTGTCCCAAGAGATCTTCATGGCAATGTGCCACATATTGGCTCCGCATCAGATATGAGGAGGAAAGGAAAATGTTGAAAAAATTAGAGCGCTTTGGAGCGAAACCGACATCATTACCATTAGATGAACTGAAAAAAAATTTAAATACATTAGAAACATCAATAGGGCCTATTCCTGAAAGCTATCGTGCCTATTTACTTCATTTTGGCGTTTCTGTTCTTTTTGATGTAAATATTGTTTTCAAGGCGTTACAACCATCTCCGTGGTCTGATGAGCAAGGAAACGATACGCTTGAGTCTTTGTACGGCCTTGCAGAATCGGGTAAAGAATATACTGTCTTTGAAATGGCTGATACATACCGGAGTGATTTTCGCGATCAATGGTTACCGATAGGAGCCTCGTCTGGTGATAATCAAATCTGTCTTTGCCTCAAGGGAGGTATGTCGGGAGAGATCTGGTTTTGGGATCACGAGTCTGATCCAATATTCAATGATTCGGTAGTGACCTCCGGGCTGACGAAAATAGCAAACTCCTTCGACGAGTTTGTTGATATGCTTACTGCTCAGGATGATAAAATAGATGCATCAGGGGTAGTTAAAGTCGATCTTGATTTTTAATAAAAGTGTACTTGCGGTGAACCTGGCGAAGCCCATCTATTGCTGTAAGGTGGGTGTAGCTGGTGCAGCATATCACAGCATCAACAGCCGCTTCGCTATGCAAGAAATATATATTTTGCTTTTAAAGAGAAATAATGGAGATCTTTTCCATCATAAGTGATTCTGATTTCAGAACTGTACTAGGGAGAGCTAGGATTGAATTATCGGCTGGACAGTTAACTCACGTACTTAGGCACACCTTTGCTTCTCATTTTGAGATGAATGACGACAATATATGAATGTTGCAAAAAAACTCGGTCATACCAATATAAAAATGACGATGAGATACGCTTATTGTGCACCTAATAATCTTGAAGAAGCGTTAAAGTTAAAGCTATTAAATTATTATGGTGAAAAAGATGACAAAAAATGATGAACCCCTTAATGAACATTTGAGAACATACCTTGAGTATTATACTGGCTTAACAAATCCCAAGTATGCTGTGCTAGTTGATGGTGAGTGGGGGGTAGGTAAAACCCATCTTATCAATGAAATTTTCAAAGAAAAACCAAACGTTTATGTAAGTCTATTTGGATTAACAACAATACAAGAAGTACACTCAGCAGTTTTTGTTAAAATGTATCCCAATAGATCTCGGATTAGGAAATTCTTCAACTGGTTTGGAAACTCCAGTATGAAAGCTAATGACTTAACACTCGCATTAGGACCATTAGTCGGAAACATAGCAAATGCTCTTATAAAAGAAAAAGTTGATAACTCCAAATCAATCATTTTTGATGATTTGGAAAGGTGTAAAATAGATCAGGAAGATATATTTGGTGCAATAAATAAATACATCGAACACCATCAATGCAAAGTGATTGTAATTGCGCATGATAAAAAATTACAGGAAGGTTTGACAGATAAAAAAGAGAAAATCTTCGGGCTAATTCTAAAAGTCTCACCAGATATTCAGGACTCTTTTAATCAATTTATCAAAAGAAGCAAGGCACCAAAAGCTTTTGAAAGGGTTGTAGACATTATTTATAAATCTTTTATTGCTTCGCAATGTAAATCATTAAGAGTATTAGATTACGTAATTAATGATTGTGCAAGATTCCTACCTTGTATTCCTGAATTCTTATATAATGATAAAAGATTACTGTCAGAATTATTTATCTTATTTACAGCAATAG
>NZ_JADDTS010000036.1:0-185516 GCF_015159675.1 Enterobacter cloacae complex sp. S2 | reverse complement strand
CTGTTTTGGCGAAGAGACAGACACGATTTTGAGCCTGATACAGTTTAACAGAATTTGCCTGGCGGCTTTAGCGCGGTGGTCCCACCTGACCCCATGCCGAACTCAGAAGTGAAACGCCGTAGCGCCGATGGTAGTGTGGGGTCTCCCCATGTGAGAGTAGGGAACTGCCAGGCATCAAATTAAGTAGTAAGGCCATCCGAAAGGATGGCCTTTTTGCGTTATGCCCTCAGCTAAACCAATTTACTTATCAGATATTCCAACGAGTGCCGTTAATACCTTACTGACGTATTAAAGCGTCTTAACCCAGCTATAAATGAATTCACGGAATGCATAATGCTTACTCGCAGCAGCGTTAAATCAATTCAGTGATTCAGACTGAGGTTGTATAGGTAAGGAAATAGGGCTATAAAAAAACAGGATACTGAATCTAAAAGTTATCTGATGATATCTGAGAGGGGAAATATACAACCCTTTGATTAGATAAAATAAAAGCGCGGCGATGGCCGCGCTTTTAAAAGTATTATTTAGTCAGGGCGACAATACCGAGAGTCAGGCCAGCTATTGCTGCGGCGCCACCGGCAATCGCACCTGCTGTTTCCCAGTTATCCTGGGTAGTCCCCTTCATACAGGTATTGGTGTGAACCAGTCGCCCCTGATCGTCGTATACCGGTACACAGGGAGAGTCGTGCGCGCAACCAGCAAGCAGCGCAGCGAGAAGTGCAACGGAAAGGAATCTTTTCATGATGTTACCTCAATATGATCGCTTATTCGCTTAAGAGCCGATGCGGCAATTTACGAATTGATGATTATTTTACCACCGCACTAATACCATACAGCACGGGGAATAATCTCAAATTGTGTGGATTGTAAAAATCATGGAGAAAAAAGAGGGGCGTTGATTATTTATGTAGGAAATGTGAAGAGATGTCTTTTTATTAGAATGCTGACAGGAAATAAAAAAGGCACCAGAGGTGCCTTTATGATTTTCATTAATCCTTATGCTTTGTAAACCGTCTCCGGACAACAACGAAGAAAACAGGAACAAAGAAAATGGCCAGCAGAGTGGCTGACAGCATCCCGCCCATCACGCCCGTCCCGACAGCGTTTTGTGCCCCACTACCTGCGCCACTACTGATGACCAGAGGCATAACACCAAGGATAAATGCCAGAGAGGTCATCAGGATAGGGCGCAGACGCATACGTGAGGCTTCCAGTGTGGCTTCAATAATCCCTTTGCCTTCTTTATCCATAAGATCCTTGGCGAACTCAACGATCAGTATGGCGTTTTTGGCTGATAAACCAATTGTCGTAAGCAGACCAACCTGGAAGTAAACGTCATTGTTCAGCCCACGTATTGATGCAGCCAGAAGCGCGCCGATCACCCCCAGGGGCACAACCAGCATGACCGAGAATGGAATTGACCAGCTTTCATAGAGAGCCGCCAGACACAGGAACACCACAATCAGTGAAATGGCATACAGTGCTGGAGCCTGATTTCCGGAAAGACGTTCCTGATAAGACATCCCCGTCCAGTCGTAGCCAATTCCGGAAGGCAGTTTCGACGCAAGGCTTTCCATCATCTCCATTGCCTCACCGGTACTTTTGCCTGGCGCAGACTCACCGAGGATCTCCATTGATGGCATCCCATTGTAACGTTCCAGACGAGGTGAGCCGTACACCCAGTGAGAGCTGCTAAAGGCAGAGAAAGGCACCATTTCGCCGTTAGCACTACGCACATACAGGTCGTTAATATCTCCTGGTAACATACGGAAGCGAGCATCAGCCTGGACATAAACTTTTTTCACGCGTCCATGATCGATAAAGTCGTTCACATAAGTGCCACCCAATGCTGTTGAGATGGTCTGATTGACATCAGATATGCTCACACCCAGCGCCTGGGCCTTCTCCTGGTCGACATCCAGTTTGTACTGTGGCGTATCTTCCAGTCCGTTAGGACGCACGCGGACCAGTAAGTCAGGATGTTCCCTTACCATGCCAAGCAGTTGGTTACGTGCCTGCGTGAGCTGCGTATGTCCCAGGTTTGCCTGGTCAATCAGTTCAAAGTCAAAGCCTGTTGCGGTACCCAGTTCAATAATGGCAGGGAGGTTAAACGGAAATACAAGACCATCTTTGATCTGGCTAAACGCTTTCGTTGCGCGGCTGACAATCGCCTCAACGCCGTTTTCCTTGCCCGGGCGTTCTTCCCATGGCTTCAGGCTGACGAAAGCGATACCGGAGTTCTGCCCCTGCCCGCTAAAGCTAAATCCGTTTACGGTAAAGACCGATTCAACGTTCGCTTTCTCTTTCGTCAGATAATAGTCCTGAACCTGATCGAGTACCTGCTGGGTACGCATCTGCGTCGCCCCTGCCGGCAGCTGAACCATCGTCATAAACACCCCCTGATCCTCTTCCGGCAGGAAGGAGGAAGGCAGGCGCAGGAACAGTACTGCCATGCCGCCGACGATGATGACGTAAACCAGCAGATAGCGTCCGGTCTTACGTAAAATGCCGCTCACGCTGTTGCTGTAGTGCTCCACGCTCTTATCAAAAAGCGCGTTAAACCAGCCGAAGAATCCACCTTTCTTTTCATGATGGTCGCTGGAAACCGGTTTGAGCAGCGTTGCACATAAAGCAGGCGTTAATATCAACGCCACCAGCACCGATAAGGCCATCGCGGAGACAATGGTCAGCGAGAACTGACGATAGATAGCCCCGGTTGAACCTCCAAAAAATGCCATCGGAATAAACACCGCTGAAAGCACCATGGCAATGCCCACCAGAGCGCCCTGGATTTGCTCCATCGACTTCTGGGTCGCCTCTTTTGGCGGCAGCTTGTCCTCAACCATGACGCGTTCTACGTTCTCAACCACCACGATGGCATCATCGACGAGCAAACCTATCGCCAATACCATCCCGAACATCGTCAGGGTGTTAATGGAGAAACCAAACGCAGCCAGTACCGCGAAGGTACCCAGTAGCACCACGGGCACGGCAATAGTCGGAATAAGGGTCGCCCGCAGGTTTTGCAGGAACAAGTACATCACCAGGAACACGAGAACGATCGCTTCAAACAGCGTCTTCACCACTTCATGGATTGAGATCTTCACGAAAGGTGTGGTGTCGTACGGATAAACGACTTTCAGGCCCTGAGGGAAGAAGGGCTGCAACTGCGCCAGTTTACTCTTAATGGCGGCAGCGGTATCCAGCGCGTTTGCGCCAGTCGCCAGCTTGATCCCGAGCCCCGTTGCTGCCTGGCCATTGATTTTGGTGACCATGTTGTAGTTTTCGCCACCCAGCTCAATGCGGGCCACATCTTTCAGGTGGACCATTGAACCGTCCTGGTTCACCTTCAGCGTCACACGGCCAAACTCCTCCGGCGATTTCAGGCGCGTTTGAGCAATAATTGAGGCGTTCAGTTGCTGCCCTGGTACGGACGGCGTACCTCCCAACTGGCCCGCAGCAATCTGGTCGTTCTGCGTTTTCAGTTGGTTAATGACATCCAACGGCGTGAGCTGATATTTATTCATCGCGTTGCTGTCCAGCCAGATGCGCATTGCATACTGCGCACCGAACAGCTGCACATCACCGACGCCGGAAGTACGGCTGATCGCATCTTTTACGTTAGAAGCGACATAGTCGGAGATATCATCCTGAGTGAGGTTTTTATTATCCGACACAAATCCCGCGACCAGCAGGAAGCTGCTGCTGGATTTTTCCACGCCGATCCCCTGTTGCTGTACTTCTTGCGGTAGCAGCGGCATAGCGAGCTGGAGTTTGTTCTGAACCTGCACCTGCGCGATGTCAGGATCCGTACCCGACTCGAACGTCAGGGTGATGGTGACGTTACCGGCAGAATCACTGGTGGACGACATGTACATCAGATTGTCGATTCCGTTCATGTTCTGTTCGATAACCTGCGTCACGGTATCCTGGACCGTCTGGGCATCAGCGCCAGGGTAGGTCGCTGTCACCGCAACTGCTGGCGGCGCAATGGTTGGATATTGCGCCACCGGCAGTTTTAAAATGGCCAGCCCGCCCGCAATCATCAGAATGATGGAGAGCACCCAGGCGAAAACAGGCCGTTGAATAAAGAAATTAGCCATCTCGTTATCCCTTAACTGGCTGGAGTCGCGGCGGTATCAGGAATAGCCACGGCGGTGACGCCAGGGCGAACTTTTTGCAGGCCGCTGATAATGACGCGGTCGCCATTTTTCAGACCTTCCGTGATCAACCACCGATCGCCAATCGCCTGCGGTGCAACGACAGTGCGAGATTCCACCTGGTTTTTATCGTTTACCACAAGCACGGTTGCATCACCGCGAGGTGTACGGGTTACCCCCTGCTGGGGAACAAGGATGGCATCAGGCTGTGTGCCTTCGTCAATGCGTGCACGGACAAACATACCCGGTAACAGCATATGCTGAGGGTTAGGGAAGAGAGCGCGAAGGGTGATTGAGCCGGTACTTTCATCTACCGTGACATCAGAGAACTGGAGCGTTCCTTTCAGCGGATAAGGCTGGCCATTTTCCATCAGCAACTCAACGCTGCTGGTGTCTCCCTTTTGCAGGCTCGTCTGCTGCTTCAGACGCATAAAATCGCTGCTGGATTGCGTTACATCGACATAAATGGGATCGAGCTGCTGAACTGTCGCCAGTGCGGTTGACTGACCATTAGTGACTAACGCCCCTTCAGTGACGCTGGATTTGCCAATGCGCCCGTTGATTGGCGATGTGACTTTCGTATAAGCAAGATTGATCCGCGCGCTCTCAACGCCAGCTTTCGCGGCAACGACGCTTGCATCCGCCTGCTGGGCGGTTGCCACCGCCTGATCATACTCCTGCTTGCTCACATATTGCGTACCGACCAGCGGAAGGTAACTTTTTACCGTCAGATGGGCTATGTTTGCCGCCGCCTGCGCTTTTACCAGTTCACCTTTCGCATTGTCGTAGGCTGCCTGATAGGTGGCCGGATCGATCTGATAAAGTGATTCACCCGCTTTGACGTCGCTGCCTTCGGTAAAATTACGGTGCAGAATGATACCACTTACCTGGGGACGAACCTCCGCTACACGATAAGCATCAGTTCTGCCTGGCAATTCCGTCGTTACGGCCAGTGGCGCGCTTTTGACAATATGAACACTGACCTGAGGAGCTTGCCCATGCTGCTGTGGGTTTTCTTGCCCATCGCACCCGGCGAGCAGTGCAGCACAGACAATGAAACCGGATAAGGGTAAGCGTCTGAAGTGATTCGTCATTACTGTTCCTTAAACTACCCTTGAACCGATATATGCCATAAGTCGGTGAAAGGGTGTGAGGCAAAAAAAGAAATGTAGCTGCGTATAATAATGAGGGTATTCAAGGTTTTTTAATTTATAAGTGCTGATGGAGGCAATAAAAAGCAAAATCAGATTCTGAACCAGTGTATTCGAAATCCGGCTTCTGTCAGGATAATCAACGGAATACTTATGAGTAAATACAAACTATTTATTTAATGAATTTGATTTGCTCAATTTATTCGTATGAATTATAAATTAAATGAATTGACTTTTTTTGTGCAAAACTAAAACGGGTTATGGTGAATACTTTGACTTACACGACCCTTTAATAACGTTTGATGTCGTATCAACCGTATAAGTAATGAGTAGCAGGCTATGGCGCGTAAAAAGAAAGAAGAGGCTCAAAAGACCCGGCAGCAGCTGATTGAAGCCGCTATCGGGCTATTCGCGACACGTGGCGTGGCTAATACCACGCTTACCGACATCGCCGATGCTGCACAACTTACTCGCGGGGCGGTTTACTGGCATTTTTCGAGTAAAGCGGAAATATTCAACGCCATCTGGGAACAGCAATTGCCGCTGCGTGAAATGATTCGTGACAGGTTAATACTTTCTGAAAAAGATGACCCTTTGTTAATGCTTCGTGAACAGTTTATTGTCGCGCTGCAATATATTGCGAGCGAGCCACGTCAGTATGCTCTTTTACAAATTCTGTATCATAAGTGTGAATTTCATGACGATGTGATTTCAGAATGTGAAATACGCAAGCGGATCGGTTTAAACGATACTTATCTTCGCAGGACGTTGAGACAATGCGTTGCGCGTAGCATTATTTCTTCCCAAACTAATATTGAACTGGCGCTGATTGTTTTCCACGCATTTTTTAGCGGAGTCATTAAAAACTGGTTAATGGATAGCAACAGTTTTAATCTGTACAAACAGGCGCCGGCGCTGGTGGATAATATTCTTGCGACACTAAATATCACTCGAGTGGCGCCAGTGTTCTACGATACAGCCTCATGATTGCATACGGGATGGTGACATCTCCCCGTGCTGGCACTGTTCCATAATAGCCTGCGCGGTAATCGGTTTGCCCAGCAGATAACCCTGTAGCGTATTGCATCCCAGTTCTGTCAGAAAGGTCTGCTGCGCTGCGGTTTCGACCCCTTCTGCCACGACCTTCAGATTCAGCGTTTTTGCCAGGGCGATAATCGCCGAGACGATCGTCGCATCTTCACTCTCTCCACTTAACTCTTTTACAAAAGCACGATCGATTTTCAACTCGCAGGCAGGGAGTCGCTTAAGATAAAGAAGGCTTGAATAACCTGTACCAAAATCGTCTATCGAGGCTTTTACGCCCGCATCCGTCAGCGCTGTCAGGACACGAACGCTTTCGTCCGGATTGCTCATCGCCGTGGTTTCGGTCACCTCCAGGATCAACATGCCGGGCGGTACGCTATGGCGCGTCAGACAATCGAGAACCGTTTTAACCAGCGACGGCTGTTCGAACTGCAACGTGGAAAGATTCACCGCCATTGACCAGTCCGTGTGGCCCTGAAGGTGCCATTCTCGAAGCTGGCGGCAGGCCTCGTCGATTACCCAGTTTCCAATTGGAATAATCAGCCCGGTTTTCTCTGCAAGCGGTAGAAACAGGTCGGGGGGCAGTAATCCCTGTTTGGGATGCTGCCAGCGTAACAGCGCTTCGAATCCGATGACCGGCCCGGCAGGGGCGTGGAATTTAGGTTGATAAAGCAGACGTAACTCATTACGGTCGATGGCCTGCCACAGATCATTCATCAGCTGAAGATGCGTCTGCGCCAGCGTATTCATTGACGGCTGAAAGAAGTGATAACCGTTACGACCCATATGTTTCGTGTGGTACATCGCAGCATCAGCGTTAAACATCAGTTCACGATCGGTTTTGCCATCGTGTGGATAGAGCGCAATGCCAATGCTCAGGGTGACCATCAGTTCGTAAGGATCGAGATGGAACGGGCTATCAATGACGCGTACCAGTGAATTTGCCAGTGAGGCAGCATCATCCGGGGTAGTGGTTTCGGCCAGCAGGACGAATTCATCCCCACCGATACGCGCCAGCGTGTACTGACCTTTCAACTGCAACAGCAAACGCTGAGTCACCGCAACCAGAAGCTTGTCACCGACATCATGACCATAGGCATCGTTGACGGTTTTAAAGCCATCAAGATCCATAAACATCAGCGCGAAAGGGCTTCCTTCGCGATCGGCCTTGCTGATGGCCTGATCGAGGCGATCCTCAAGCAGAATACGATTGGGTAAGCGCGTCAGCGTATCATGCAACGCCAGCTGAGCGAGTTCACGGTTAGCTTCTGCCAGTGATGAGGCCAGCAGCGAGGTACGAGCCTGAAGGCGGGCATCGAACATCGATACCAGCAGCGTAATCCCCAGAATAGCGAGCGCGACCACGCTAACCAGTATCGCCAGCCAGCTCCCGTTAATACCATGATGATGGACCATCGTCGACATCGGAAATTGTGCTGCTTCCATGCCGGCGTAATGCATGCCAGCGATAGCGATGCCCATGGTGATCGCCGCCCCCAGACGCATCAACGCCATTCGTGCAGCTTCCTGACGTAAACGGAACGTCAGCCAAAGAG
Organism: Enterobacter cloacae complex sp. S2; assembly: GCF_015159675.1. Classification (NCBI taxonomy): domain Bacteria; kingdom Pseudomonadati; phylum Pseudomonadota; class Gammaproteobacteria; order Enterobacterales; family Enterobacteriaceae; genus Enterobacter; species Enterobacter cloacae complex sp. S2. The sequence goes on along the minus strand of NZ_JADDTS010000036.1, from coordinate 177,605 downwards.
CGGCCAGTGAAGCGGCAAGGGCTATGCCCACAGAGATAGCCATCCACGTTTTATCCCAGACAATACCCGGTGTGACCTCCAGGGCAGCCATACCGGTGTAGTGCATGGCAACTATGCCTGTACCCATCACGACGGCGCCAGGCAGCAGTCGGCGCAAATGTAGCTGCTCGCCGCTAACGAGCCACAGGGCGAACATTGACGAGCTGATGGCGATAATCATCGAAAGCACGGTCAGGGTCGCGTTGTAACTCATGCTCATGGAAAGATCCATCGCCAGCATACCGATGAAATGCATCGCCCACACGCCAATCCCCATCGAAACACCGCCACCTGCCAGCCAGACGCGTGCAGCGACGCCCTGGCTTCCGGCAACGCGCGCAGCCATATTCAGCGCGGTATAGGCGGCAAGAATGGCGACAATAAAGGAGATGACGACGAGGATTTGGTTGTATTGGCTAACCAGCATGGTCTGTTCACTCGTTGTGAGACGTTAAGCAAGAGCGGTTGGAAAGGGCACAGACATTATCATCGTCAGGAAATGACGAAAAGTGATTTAAGCCCCTGTTTTTATTGGGTGATAACAGAGGGGTACAGGATGGAAGAGGCTAGTCCAGCTCTGAGCAGTTGACCAGTTTTAGCGGGTTCACGGAATTCATATTGCGACATTTATCGGTTTCGGTGCTCATCAGTTCAATCCACTGCATCAGCAGCGCATCGAAAATGAAAACAGAGACAGCAAAAACGACCAGCCACCAGTATTTACGAATCATGTGTCATTCCGCGAAAAGAGAGCCTGTAAGGTGGTGGAAATATACACGAAAAGCGGGCGTTGAAAAGTGGGGAAGGAGAAGGTTTACAAAGCGTTGACGGTCGCTCATCCGGGCAATAAAAAAGGCGCTTCCCCATGCCGAAGAGCGCCTTTTTAAACAAGCATTTAACTGATTAGTATCAGTTCATGCCGTATTTTTTCAATTTCTTACGCAGGGTACCACGGTTGATGCCCATCATCAGGGCAGCGCGGGTTTGATTACCACGGGTGTATTGCATCACCATGTCCAACAGTGGCTGTTCAACTTCAGCCAGTACCAGCTCATACAGGTCATTAACATCCTGACCGTTCAGTTGAGCAAAATAGTTCTTCAGTGCCTGTTTAACCGAGTCACGCAGGGGCTTTTGAGTCACCTGATCCTGAGAGTTAACGGTAGAAACGGTCAGTACGTCAGAATTTACGCGTTGTTCGAACATAGTTCTGTCAGCTCTTTATTTCATTACGCAAGATTTTCGAAGTATGCCTCCAACGCCTCCAGCTGTTCGCTGGCATCCTCAATGGCGTTGAATGTGCGCCGAAACTGGTCATTTGGAGCGTGCTCCTGGAGATACCAGGATACGTGTTTACGCGCAATTCGGTACCCTTTTGCCTGGCCGTAGTGGTCATGCAGTTCCCGAACATGCGAACAAAGCAAGCGCTTAACCTCTGCCAGAGGCAGCGGGGCAAGCAGCTCCCCAGTGTCCAGATAATGCTGGATTTCCCGAAAGATCCAGGGTCTTCCCTGAGCGGCACGTCCTATCATCAGAGCATCAGCTCCCGTATAGTCGAGCACAGCTCTGGCTTTAAGCGGGTCAGTTATGTCGCCATTCGCGATAATCGGAATGGAAACTTTCTGCTTAACTGCCCGAATGCTGTCGTATTCAGCTTCACCGTTGAACAAACAGGCGCGAGTGCGTCCATGAATGGTCAGGGCCTGAATGCCACAGTCTTCGGCCAGTTGGGCAATCTCTACACAGTTACGGTGTTCCGGCGACCAACCCGTGCGAATCTTCAACGTAACAGGAACGTCCACTGCGCTGACAACCGCCGTCAGGATTGACTTCACCTGGTCGGGGTATTGCAGAAGGGCTGAACCTGCAAGCTTGCGATTCACCTTTTTGGCCGGGCAACCCATATTGATATCAATAATCTGGGCGCCACTTTCCACGTTAATACGCGCGGCATCTGCCATCTCTTCAGGCACGCTTCCGGCAATTTGCACGGTGCGGATACCTGGCTCATCCACGTGCACCATCCGAAGGCGGGACTTGTCGCTTTCCCAAACCTGCGGGTTAGACGACATCATCTCGGAAACGGTTAATCCTGCTCCCATCTCGTAGCACAGCGTCCTGAACGGCCGGTCGGTAATACCTGCCATTGGGGCTGCGATCAGGCGATTTCTAAGCTGGTGGTGTCCGATGCGCATGAGTTAAGAAATGACCATACTGTGACTGCAAGGCGGCGTATATTACGCATTTTTTGCACGAGATGAAAGGCCAAACTTTGAACAATCCTCTGTTGTAGATCAAGGAATCGCCAGTCATTCTTTTCGGATAAGATTATTCGCTATTTAAATCATTGTGTTATGAAGAAATGAACATTTTGTGGGCGCTTACAATTTCCCGTAACTTCTCATCATTTCTGAATAAATGAATCAATTGGCCGGGATAATCTGCTGCGATATGCAGCAGATTATGGCGCTTCTTTGCGATCTGCGTCGCATTTCAGCACAGGATATCAGCGCAAAAAATCGGCTTATTCAACAACCAGACGGCCATGAAGCGGCTGAACCGGGCGGCTGTTTTCGTGGTGCATAGTGTGAGTGAATTTTTGCAGCTGTTCAGCAGAGACGGTCAGCGGATGCTTGAGCACCAACCACGTCACCCCTTCTGAGCACGGTGGCGTGGTCAGGGAGCCGCTAAAACGCCAGTAGGTTTTATCCGCAGGCAGTAATTTATTCATATCGAGGGTTGGCTTAATTGTAACGTTCTGGTCAACCTGTCCTGGCATCACGCCCCAGAGTTTATCCAGTGCAGCGTTTGCCGCGCCCTGATCGAACATAACGGCAACGACCGTCAGTTCGCCGTCAGCGTTTTTATGGACCAGATGCATTTCCATTGCGTATTTTTTACCGTGCACCGTGTTTTCGGAAGGCGCATGGAAATGGAACTGCTGTAATGTCCAGGTCTGTTTATCAAGCGTGATGCTGTCGCGTGTATCGGCATTTTCACTCGCCTGGATAGTATGGCCGTTGTTTGTCAGGGTGACCGGGCCGTCGATATAGTGCGTTTCCAGCGGAGAGATGTGAGCTTTGACCGTATTATCAATGTTAACCGGCGACTGATACATCCCGCTTTTACACGTCTTGTACGCCTCGTCCAGTTCGCCCCAGTGTTCCGGTGCGCCTTCTCCTTGATAGCTCCAGTGTGAGGCGTAAGTTGAAGCCGAAATCACGCTCAGCGCCAGCAGCGCTGCCTTGCCTGAAATGTGTTTCATCGTATTCTTCCTGTGAATTTTATTATCCAAATCAATGATTAACATTGTGATTTGTGTGGTTATTTTATCGAAGAAAGGATGAAGGGGGGAGAAAAAGCCGAAGGGAAAAGGCGTGGTCAGACGACCACGCCAAAGGCTTATTTTTTACGACCGGTGATGCGACACCACTCTTCTTTCTCGACAACCGGGTCGAGCGCAAAGAGATCGGCGTAGGCTTCACAGACGCTGTCTGCCTGGCTGGCAAGGATACCGGACAGGCCCAGCAGACCGCCTTCAACCGGCAGCACGCTGATTAACGGCGCCAGCTCGCGTAACGGGCCAGCCAGGATATTCGCGACCACCACATCGGCTTTCATGGCCTCTGGCTGTGCATCGGGCAGATACAGTTCAAGGCGATCGGAAACGCCATTACGCTCGGCGTTATCACGGCTGGCCTGAATCGCCTGCGGATCGATGTCGATCCCGATGGCTTTTGCCGCGCCCAGTTTCAGCGCCGCGATAGCGAGGATCCCGGATCCGCAACCGAAGTCGATCACGGTTTTGCCTTCCAGATCCAGGCCATCCAGCCATTGCAGGCACAGGGAGGTTGTCGGGTGGGTACCGGTGCCGAACGCCAGACCCGGATCCAGCATTACGTTGACCGCATTTTCATCGGGAACGTCGCGCCAGCTTGGGCAGATCCACAGACGCTGACCAAACTGCATTGGATGGAAGTTGTCCATCCACTCGCGTTCCCAGTCTTTGTCTTCCAGCTGTTCGATTTTATGCGCGAAACCCGCGCCCAGCAGCGGATGGTTTTCCAGAATCGCCACGACCTCTTTCATGTCGGTTTCTGCATCGAACAGGCCGATAACGTCCGTATCACCCCACAGGCGCGTTTCGCCTGGTAGCGGCTCAAAGACCGGCGTGTCATGCGTGTCCTGGAACGTGATAGAGACCGAACCGGCCTCCATCAGCGCATCACTCAGTTCTTCGGCGTTCGCGCCGGTTGTGTTCAGTTTCAATTGGATCCACGGCATGGCAAAACTCTTTATTTATCAGTAGAAATCAGGGTGGCGGGTGGAACGGGACGGCCAAAACGGTTACCCACCACAAACGCCAGTAAACTTAACAGTAACGAAGGCACGATCGGGTGAAAGCCAAGATACTGAATTTTCAACGTGGCGAGAACGGCATACAGGACGCCCCCGACAATCATGCCGCTTAATGCACCCGCGGCATTCGCGCGTTCCCAGTACAGCCCCAGCACCAGCGGCCACAGGAAAACGGCTTCCAGCCCGCCAAAGGCGAGCAGGTTCAACCAGATGATCATCTCCGGTGGACGCCACGCGGCCAGCAGCAGCAACGCCCCCAGCACCAGGGTAATCACCGCCGACATGCGCTTGAGGCGTCGCTCATTTTCGACCTGTTCAGGGCGCAAATTCAGATAGAGATCTTTAATGATCGTAGCGGAACTTTGCAGCAACTGAGCGTTGATGGTCGACATAATGGCCGCCATGGGTGCGGCGAGGAAAATTCCGGCGGCAAACGGCGGAAGTACTTTCACCATCAGGGTTGGAATGACCAGATCCGGTACGGTAAGGTCAGGGATCACCGCGCGTCCCAGCGCGCCCGCCAGGTGCATACCAAACATCAGGATTGCCACCACAATTGTCCCGATAATAATCCCGCGGTGTACCGCTTTGCTGTCTTTATATGAGATGCAGCGCACGGCGGTATGCGGCAGGCCAATCACGCCAAAGCACACCAGCACCCAGAACGAGGTCATAAAGGTTGGAGAGAGGATGTCATCCGCCCCCTGCGGCGAGACCAGTTTCGGATCGATCGCTTCCAGGGTTTCAACCGCATGGCTCAGGCCCCCTGCGGCATGCACGATACCCACCAGCAGAACGAGAGTGCCAATGAGCATCACCATTCCCTGCATCGTGTCGTTCAGAACGCTGGCACGGAACCCGCCAAACGCGGTGTACAGCGCGATACTCACACCGAAAATGACCAGACCCGTCTCGTAGGGGATCCCGGCTGCCGTTTCCAGCAGACGTGCGCCGCCGATAAACTGCACCGTCATCGCACCAATAAACGCCACCAGCAGACTCAGGCTTGCCAGCCATACCAGCAAGCGACTCTGATAGCGGGCAAACAGCATATCGTTCAGCGTCACGGCATTGTAGCGACGGGCCAGAATGGCAAACTTTTTACCCAGTATGCCCAGAGAGAGCCAGATGGCAGGCAGCTGGATCATGGCCAGCAGTACCCAGCCCAGTCCGTACTTATAAGCGGCGCCCGGGCCACCGATAAACGAGCTGGCGCTGATGTAAGTAGCGGTCAGCGTCATGGCCAGCACGACGCCACCCATTGAGCGGCTCCCGAGGAAATACTCGTTCAGAAAGGTGCCGGTCGAACGTTTACGCATCGCATAAACCGACAGGCCAAACACCAGGAACAGGTAAGCGACAAGCGGCAGAATGACTTCAAGCTGCATCATCGTCCTCCAGGGAGATATCGCGATAGATGAATTTCACCATCGCCCAGCACAGCACAATAAACACCAGCGGCAGCAGCAGGCAGGCCATTTCAAACCAGTGCGGGAGGCCGGTAATGCCAATCGCTGAATCAGGTAAGTAAGCAGTTACTAACCATGCAGCGAGATAGAGAAGGGTCAGCCACAGCGCCCAGCGCGCTTCTTTATGGGCCTGAACAAAACGTTTGTCCATTTTTTGTCCCTTGTGGATGAAGAAAGCGGGGATTGTACATGATGGGGCTTTGCGATCCCCAGAAATAAAAAAGGCCGGATAATCCGGCCTTTTAGCAACACTGGTCTTTTACTTCTCGTTCAGACCGAGTTTTTTCTCCAGGTAGTGGATGTTAGTACCACCATTCTGGAAGTGCTCGTCGCTCATGATGCGCATCTGGAGATCTACGTTGGTTTTGATCCCGTCGATGATCAGCTCCTGAAGGGCGTTCTTCATGCGGGCAATGGCCACGTCACGGTTTTCGCCGTAGCAGATCAGCTTACCGATCATTGAGTCATAGTACGGCGGTACGGTGTAACCGGCGTAAATATGGGACTCCCAGCGCACACCAAAGCCACCCGGCGCGTGGAAACGCGTGATTTTACCCGGGCTTGGCAGGAAGGTGTTCGGGTCTTCGGCGTTGATACGGCACTCTACCGCATGGCCTTTAACCACAACTTCTTCCTGTTTGATGGACAGCGGCTGACCGGCTGCGATACGCAGCTGTTCTTTGATCAGGTCAACGCCGGTGATCATTTCGGTAACCGGGTGTTCAACCTGAATACGGGTGTTCATTTCAATGAAGTAGAACTCGCCGTTTTCGAACAGGAACTCAAAGGTACCCGCCCCGCGATAGCCGATATCGACACACGCTTTGGCGCAACGCTCACCGATGTAGCGACGCAGTTCCGGCGTAATGCCCGGCGCTGGCGCTTCTTCGACGACTTTCTGGTGACGACGCTGCATGGAGCAGTCACGTTCAGCCAGATAGATCGCGTTGCCCTGACCGTCAGCCAGCACCTGAATTTCGATGTGGCGTGGGTTTTCCAGGTATTTTTCCATGTACACCATGTCATTGCTGAAAGCCGCTTTCGCTTCCGCTTTGGTCATGGAGATGGACTGCGCCAGTTCAGCATCGCTGCGTACAACGCGCATACCGCGACCGCCGCCGCCGCCGGACGCTTTGATGATCACCGGGTAGCCAATGCGTTTAGCATGGGCGCGGTTAGCATCCATATCGTCGGTCAGCGGGCCGTCAGAGCCCGGTACGGTTGGCACGCCAGCTTTTTTCATCGCGGTGATGGCAGACACTTTGTCACCCATCAGGCGAATGGTGTCGGCTTTCGGGCCAATGAAGATAAAGCCAGAGCGTTCAACCTGCTCAGCAAAGTTGGCGTTCTCAGAGAGGAAACCATAACCCGGGTGAATCGCGACCGCGCCAGTGATTTCGGCGGCGCTGATGATCGCCGGGATGTTCAGATAGCTTTTTACGGACGGAGCCGGACCGATACAGACCGTCTCATCCGCCAGCAATACGTGTTTTAAATCGCGATCCGCGCTTGAGTGCACGGCCACGGTCTTGATGCCCAGTTCTTTACAGGCACGAAGAATACGCAGTGCAATCTCGCCACGGTTGGCGATAACAATTTTATCCAGCATGTTCGCCTCGTTACTCGATGACGACCAGCGGCTCGTCAAATTCTACCGGCTGACCACTTTCGACCAGAATCGCTTTCACAGTACCTGATTTGTCTGCTTCGATCTGGTTCATCATTTTCATGGCTTCAACGATGCACAGGGTATCGCCTACGTTGACTTTCTGACCCACTTCGATGAACGCTTTCGCGTCCGGGCTCGGGGTGCGGTAGAAAGTACCAACCATTGGGGAACGTACGATGTGACCACTGATTTCTGCAGCTGCTGCAGGTGCGGCTTCTGCTGCTGGTGCAACGGCTGCGGAGAGCGCAGGCTGCTGCACTGGCGCAGCATAAGCTTGCTGCATTACCGGGAAGCTAGCGGCTGGGGCTGCACGGCTGATGCGTACAGACTCTTCGCCTTCAGAAATTTCCAGTTCGGAGATGCCTGATTCTTCAACCAGCTCGATCAGTTTTTTAATCTTACGAATATCCATGAGTGGGTTCCGTACTCTTGTTTAGTGTGATTGTGACAAGCGTTTTACCGCTGTCTGTAAAGCGTATGAATAGCCGTCTGCACCCAGCCCACATATCACGCCAGCGGCGATATCTGACAAGTAGGAATGGTGGCGGAACGGCTCTCGGGCGTGCACGTTACTCAGATGGATCTCGATAAACGGGATACTCACCGCGAGCAGTGCGTCGCGTATAGCAACACTGGTGTGCGTAAACGCGGCCGGATTGATCAGGATATAGTCCACAGTGTCTTTAGCCTGATGAATACGGTCGATGATTGCGTACTCCGCGTTTGACTGAAAATGGTCCAAATCCACATTCAGCGAGGCTGCTTCCGTACCCAGACGGTTAACAATTTCGCTCAATGTCAGCGTGCCGTACTTCTCTGGCTCACGGGTGCCGAGCATGTTCAGGTTCGGTCCGTTCAATACTAAAATTTGGAATTTGTCAGCCATTGTGCCGCTATCTCCTGCGATTTTCGGGTAAAAAACAACATATACCCTCAACACGCAATTGTCACCCTTTCAGAGGCCAAAAACCCCTGTCCAGAAAACCGAAGTCGCACATTATAACGATTTCGTAGCATTTGGCAGCTAAATACTGGTCTTATCAGGGAAGATTATCAACCGCTATCCGAAAAAGATTCGCGGCTGATAAATAATCTGCGGGAAAACGCACAGTTTCGTGGACTATCGTACCCACTGGCGGAACTTCTTGTAACGCCATGCTAAAAGGGCCAATGCCAGCAGGGCGTAGATGACCGGCTGAGGAGATAATATCTTCACCGACCACAGGTAATGGATGGGCGCGAGGATCGCGACAAGATAGACGAAGTTGTGCAGCAGTTGCCAGCGCCGTCCCATTTTTCGCTGCGCGTACTGCGTGGATGTCAGCGTCAGCGCCAGTAAAACCAGCCAGCTTACGATACCCAGCGTCAGATAAGGACGCGTAACCAGTTCGCTGCCAAGGAGTGCCAGGTTGTTAATGCCCAGTTCCAGCAGGGCGTAACTGGTGAGATGCAGCGTCGCCCAGGCAAAACACCATAGCCCCAAAAGCCGACGGGTACGTATTAACAATGGCTGTTTAGCGTAGCGCGCCAGCGGTGAGACGAGCAAGGTCGCCAGCAAAAATTTCAGAGCCATCCGACCCGTAAAATGCTGAATATCTTTAGCCGGATCGGCACTGAACTGTCCCTGGCTGGCTGCCCAAAAGAGCCAGATAAAGGGGAGTAATCCGGCTAAATGCAGGAGTACCTTCAGCCAGGTTATCTGCTTTGCCGTTAAACGCACTTAGAAGTTCTCCCGTAAATTCAGCCCACGATAGAGGGATGCCACCTCATCTGCATAGCCGTTAAACAGCAGCGTTGGCTGGCGTTTAACATCCAGCGCGCCGCCGGAACCGATAAAACGTTCCGTCGCTTGCGACCAGCGTGGATGATCAACGTGCGGGTTAACGTTGGCAAAAAAACCATACTCATCTGGCGCTGCGAGGTTCCAGGTGGTGGGTGGGCGTTCACGGGTGAGCTTAATGCTGACGATCGATTTGATGCCCTTGAAACCGTATTTCCACGGTACGGTCAGGCGAATGGGCGCCCCGTTTTGCGGCGGCAGCGCTTTGCCGTAAACCCCGACGGTGAGCAGCGTAAGCGGATGCATGGCTTCGTCGAGACGTAAACCTTCAACGTAGGGATACTCCAGCCCGCCGCCGATAAACCGATCCTTCTGGCCTGGCATCTCGTCCGGGGCATAGCGCGTCTGGAAAGAAACATACTTCGCGTTGCTGGTGGGCTCAACCAGCGCCAGCAGTTTATGCAAAGGGAAACCTACCCACGGCACCACCATCGACCAGGCTTCCACACAGCGCATACGGTAAATGCGTTCTTCAAGTGGGAAGCGGGTGGTGAGGTCATGATGATCCAGCGTCAGCGGCTTTGCCACTTCGCCATCAATCTTCAGCGTCCAGGGATCGGTTTTCATGCTCCCGGCGTTGGCGGCAGGATCGGCCTTATCGAGCCCAAACTCATAGAAGTTGTTATAGCCGGTGACTTTATCTTCCGGCGTCAACGTCAGTTTATTCTGCCACTGCGCCGGTTTCGTGAAGTTAAGCGGTGCGCCAGAGGGGGCTTTCGGGCGGTCGTTGCCCTTAAACCAGTCGAGCAGATCGGCGTGGGCCGCAGGGGGGAGCGTCAGGGCAGTGGCGCTGATGCCAAGCATTTTCAGGATCTGGCGACGCTGTAGCATAAAGACAGACTCGGACGTTACGTCTGCTTCCGTCAGTTTTCGGGTTTTCATGGCATCCTCCGTCAGGCGTTTTTCTAAGCATGACGGAGGAGGAGGGTTAGCGCGAATATGTCACGAAAATTTGAAGATTAGGCGATTTTAACCAGCGCACGACCGTGGAACTGGTTGTCCATGATTTTATTGGCGTACTCTGGCGCCTGGCTCAGGGTAATCTCAGTGGCGCTCTGCTCATAGAATGAGGCTGGCAGATCCCGCGCCAGACGTTCCCAGGCCTCAGCCCGCCGCTCGGCTGGGGTCATGACCGAATCGACACCCTGAAGACGCACGTTACGCAGAATAAATGGCATCACCGTCGTCGGCAGGGCAAAACCACCCGCCAGACCACAGGCCGCCACGCAGCCACCGTAATTCATTTGCGCCAGTACCTTCGCCAGCACTTTGTCGCCGACGGTATCTACAGCGCCAGCCCAGACCTGTTTTTCCAGCGGACGGGTCTCGGCGAATTCGTCGCGGCTCAGAATACGGCTTGCGCCCAACTGACGTAGATAATCATGCGTACTTTCGCGGCCAGAGACGGCGGCGACCTGGTACCCCAGCTTGTGCAGCAGCGTGACGGCCGTGCTGCCCACGCCACCGCTGGCGCCGGTCACGACAATTTCGCCAGAGTCAGGACGGATCCCGGCCTCTTCCAGCGCCATCACGCAGAGCATGGCGGTGAAACCTGCCGTGCCGACGATCATCGCCTTACGGCCGTCCAGGCCTTTCGGCATCGGGACCAGCCAGTCACCTTTTACGCGCGCCTGCGCTGCCAGTCCTCCCCAGTGGTTTTCACCTACGCCCCAGCCGGTGAGCAGCACCTGCTGTCCGGCGTGAAAACGCGGATCTTCACTGGTATGCACGCGGCCAGCCAAGTCGATGCCTGGCACCATTGGGAAATTTCGGATGATTTTACCTTTTCCCGTAATGGCCAGTGCATCTTTATAGTTCAGGCTTGACCAGTCGATATCTACGGTCACGTCGCCCTCCGGCAGGCGGCTCTCGTCAATGGCTTGCACCGAGGCAACGGTTTTGCCGTCCTGCTGTTCTAAGATCAAAGCCTGCATACAGGGTCCTCACTAGGATTGATGATGGGAAAATATGTACTGAAGACTATACTCGCTCAATGAAACGCAGTGCCGATTTAACGCAATAAATTGCCAGATACACCAGGTTTGGTAGTATGCCGCATTTGAAATGCAAGTTAGCGCTCACTTGCGACCCCTTCAACCCACGGAGTAATCTCAAGGATGCGATTAACGACGAAGTTCTCAGCTTTTATCACCTTGCTGACGGGACTGACCATATTTGTCACGCTAATCGGCTGCTCGCTGAGCTTTTATAATGCCATCCAGGATAAGCTGGTTAACCGGGTAGAATCGGTTGCATCGGTTATCGACACTCGCCTGATTACAACCTCCTTCCCGGCACTTTCGCGTGAACTGGATGAGTTAATGGTGCCTGTGGATATCGTGCAGATCGACATTAAACAGGGGAAGCAGACCGTTTTCAGCCATACCCGTCAGGGCAGCTACCGTCCTGCCGGCACGGTAGATCAGTATCGGGACATAACGGTACGCTCACTTAAACATCCGGGTATGACAATCCATCTGATGTACCAGGATCCGATGAGCAACTATTTACGCTCGCTCATGACCACCGCGCCCTTAACCATCGCCGTTGCCTTGATCGTCCTGCTGATTTTCCTCGCCGTTCGCTGGCAGCGTCGTCAACTTTCCGGCCAGGAACTGCTGGAAACACGCTCGGTGCGAATACTGAATGGCGAGCGGGGTCCGCAGGTACGGGGATCGGTTTATGAATGGCCATCACGTACCAGTAGCGCCCTGGACGTGCTGCTCTCCGAAATCCAGTTTGCCAGCGATCAGCGTAGCCGTATGGACACGTTGATTCGCTCCTACGCCGCGCAGGATAACAAAACGGGCCTTAACAACCGTCTCTTCTTTGATAATCAGCTGGCTACGCTTCTTGATGATCCCGAAAAGGTGGGGACGCATGGCGTGGTAATGATGATTCGCCTGCCCGACTTCGATCTGCTCCGTGATACCTGGGGCCAGCGCGTGGCGGAAGAGAACCTCTTCACGCTGATTAACCTGCTGTCCACCTTTATTATGCGCTACCCCGGCGCGTTACTGGCACGCTACCACCGCAGCGACTTTGCCGTCTTGCTGCCGCATCGCACCTTAAAGGAGTCCGAGAGTATCGCCAGCCAGCTGTTGAAAGCCGTCGATGCGCTACCCCAGAGCAAAATGCTCGACCGCGACGACATGGTGCATATGGGCATCTGTGCCTGGCGCGGCGGTCAGTCGACGGAGCAGGTGATGGAACATGCAGAAGCGGCCACGCGCAACGCCGTATTGCAGGGGGCGAACGGCTGGGCGGTCTATGATGATACGCTACCGGAAAAAGGGCGCGGCAACGTACGCTGGCGAACCCTGATTGAACAGATGCTGAGCCGGGGTGGACCGCGCATCTATCAAAAACCGGCGGTCATAAAAAATGGTCATGTCCATCATCGTGAGCTGATGTGCCGTATTTTTGATGGGACCGAGGAGGTTATCTCCGCAGAGTATTTGCCGATGGTGCTGCAATTCGGATTGTCCGAAGAGTATGACCGCCAGCAAATCACCCGCCTCATTCCGTTTTTATCGTACTGGCCTGAAGAAAATCTGGCTTTACAGGTGACCGTCGAATCGCTGATCCGTCCGCGTTTTCAGCGTTGGTTACGTGACACGTTAATGCAATGCGAAAAATCGCAACGCAAACGCATTATTTTTGAACTTGCAGAGGCAGATGTAGGTCAACACATCAGCCGGTTGCGCTCGGTTGTGCGTTTAATCAATGCGCTTGGGGCTCGCGTGGCGGTAACACAGGCGGGTCTTACCCTGGTCAGCACCAGCTGGATCAAAGAGCTGGATGTCGAATTATTGAAGCTGCATCCAGGTCTGGTAAGGAATATCGAAAAGCGCACGGAAAACCAGCTGCTGGTACAAAGCCTGGTGGAGGCGTGCAAAGGAACGCAAACGCAAGTATTTGCCGCAGGCGTACGTTCACGCAGTGAATGGCAGATGTTGACAGAGCGCGGCGTGACGGGCGGTCAGGGGGATTTTTTTGCCGCCTCTCAGCCGCTTGACACCAATGTGAAAAAATATTTGCAAAGATACTCTGTTTGACCTGCCGTTTACTTTGTTTTCACGTAGAATATCGCGCCTGTAGCTTTGAGTAAGACGAGCATAAAAGCCAGTGAACGACCTTTTATAGGTTACAAGTGAAAGTGAGGGACGCTGCTGTTTACTCAGCCCTGAGGGATTCAGGGGATGAATTTGTAACAAAGGAAACGTGCTGCACTAATTTTCACCGTAGCAGACGATTTTTGCGCCTTGTCGCTGCTGCGTGTGGTTGGTAAAGTAAGCGGATTTTGTTTTCCGCCCCAGCTTTCAGGATTATCCCTTAGTATGTTGAAAAAATTTCGTGGCATGTTTTCCAATGACCTGTCCATTGACCTGGGTACCGCGAATACCCTTATCTATGTAAAAGGACAAGGCATCGTATTGAATGAGCCTTCCGTTGTGGCCATTCGTCAGGATCGTGCTGGCTCGCCAAAAAGCGTGGCCGCAGTAGGCCATGATGCGAAGCAGATGCTGGGCCGTACGCCGGGCAACATTGCCGCGATCCGCCCAATGAAAGATGGCGTTATTGCTGACTTCTTCGTGACCGAAAAAATGCTTCAGCACTTCATCAAGCAGGTTCACAGCAACAGCTTCATGCGCCCAAGCCCGCGCGTACTGGTGTGTGTGCCGGTTGGCGCAACCCAGGTTGAACGCCGTGCAATCCGTGAATCCGCTCAGGGTGCCGGTGCGCGTGAAGTGTTCCTGATTGAAGAACCGATGGCTGCGGCAATTGGTGCGGGTCTGCCGGTTTCTGAAGCAACCGGTTCTATGGTGGTGGATATCGGTGGCGGTACCACTGAAGTGGCCGTTATCTCCCTGAACGGCGTGGTGTACTCCTCTTCCGTGCGTATCGGCGGTGACCGTTTCGACGAAGCCATCATCAATTACGTTCGCCGTAACTACGGCTCTCTGATCGGTGAAGCGACCGCAGAGCGCATCAAGCATGAAATCGGTTCTGCCTATCCGGGTGATGAAGTTCGCGAGATCGAAGTTCGTGGTCGTAACCTGGCAGAAGGCGTGCCACGCGGATTCACCCTGAACTCCAACGAAATCCTGGAAGCGTTGCAGGAGCCGCTGACCGGCATCGTGAGCGCGGTGATGGTTGCGCTGGAACAGTGCCCGCCAGAGCTGGCCTCCGATATCTCCGAGCGCGGTATGGTTCTGACCGGTGGTGGTGCGCTGCTGCGTAACCTCGACCGCCTGTTAATGGAAGAGACAGGTATTCCTGTCGTAGTTGCAGAAGATCCACTGACTTGCGTCGCCCGTGGTGGTGGCAAGGCGCTGGAAATGATCGACATGCACGGCGGCGACTTGTTTAGCGAAGAGTAGTCGGGTGTGAGAGGGTAGCAAATGGCTACCCTTTCTCTCTGACGCGAGAATACGCATAGCCTATGAAGCCAATTTTTAGCCGTGGCCCGTCGCTACAGTTTCGCCTGATCCTGGCGGTTCTGGTGGCGCTCGGGGTCATTATTGCCGATAGCCGCCTCGGTACGTTCAGCCAGATCCGAACGTACATGGATACCGCCGTCAGTCCTTTCTACTTTATTTCAAATGGTCCCCGTGAACTGCTCGACTCCGTGTCGCAAACGCTTTCATCGCGTGACCAGCTCGAACTCGAAAACCGTGCATTACGCCAGGAACTGCTGCTGAAAAACAGCGAGCTACTGATGCTGGGGCAATATAAGCAGGAAAACGCGCGTCTGCGGGAACTGCTTGGCTCGCCGCTGCGCCAGGATGAACAGAAAATGGTCACCCAGGTGATCTCCACCGTAAACGATCCATACAGCGATCAGGTGGTGATTGATAAAGGCAGCGTGAACGGCGTATACGAAGGTCAGCCTGTCATCAGCGATAAAGGCGTTGTGGGCCAGGTCGTGGCGGTTGCCAAACTGACCAGCCGTGTGCTGCTGATTTGCGATGCCACCCATGCACTGCCGATTCAGGTGCTGCGTAACGATATTCGCGTAATTGCCGCCGGTAATGGTTGTACGGACGATCTGCAACTGGAACACCTGCCCGCCAACACGGATATCCGCGTGGGTGACGTGCTGGTGACGTCTGGTCTGGGCGGTCGTTTCCCTGAAGGCTACCCGGTTGCGGTTGTCTCTTCCGTGAAGCTCGACACTCAACGTGCCTACACCGTGATCCAGGCGCGTCCAACGGCTGGCTTGCAGCGTTTACGCTACCTGCTGCTGCTATGGGGCGCCGATCGCAACGGCGCTAACCCGATGACGCCGGAAGATGTGCATCGCGTGGCCAATGAGCGCCTGATGCAGATGATGCCGCAGGTGCTGCCTGCGCCGGATGCAATGGGGCCACCTGCGCCCGTACCGGCTCCGGCGACGGGGTTAACGCAGCCGCTACCGGATGCGCCGCCACCGCCGCAAGTCTCGGGTGGAGGGCAGTAGTGGCCAGTTATCGTAGCCAGGGGCGCTGGGTAATCTGGCTCTCATTCCTCGTTGCATTGTTGCTGCAAATTATGCCCTGGCCGGACGACATTCTTGTTTTCCGGCCAAACTGGGTATTACTCATTTTGCTCTACTGGATCCTTGCCCTGCCGCACCGCGTAAATGTCGGCACAGGTTTTGTGATGGGTGCCATACTGGATCTTATCAGTGGCTCTACGCTTGGCGTCCGCGCCTTATCCATGAGCATTATTGCGTATCTCGTTGCACTCAAATTCCAGCTCTTTCGTAACCTTGCGCTCTGGCAACAGGCGCTGGTGGTGATGTTGTTGTCGCTCGCTGCGGATATCGTTGTTTTCTGGGCAGAGTTTTTAGTGATCAACGTCTCTTTCCGACCGGAAGTGTTCTGGAGTAGTGTAGTAAACGGTGTGCTCTGGCCGTGGCTGTTCCTGCTGATGCGTAAAATTCGCCAGCAGTTTGCCGTGCAATAAAAGGTTTCTATGACGTCTTTGTATCTTGCCTCCGGTTCTCCGCGTCGCCAGGAACTGCTCGCGCAGTTGGGTGTATCCTTCGAACGCATCGTTACCGGTATCGAAGAAAAACGTGCTGAGGGCGAAAGCGCTCAGCAGTATGTCTCCCGTCTGGCGCGTGAAAAAGCGCAGGCGGGCGTTGCATGCGTGCCGCGTGACTTACCGGTGCTGGGGGCCGATACCATCGTCATCCTCAATGGTGAGGTGCTTGAGAAACCCCGCGACGCAGACCATGCTGCGCGGATGCTGCGTAACATGTCCGGACAAACCCATCAGGTGATGACGGCGGTAGCGCTGGCAGACAGCCAGTACGTTCTGGATTGCCTTGTGGTAACGGAAGTGACGTTCAGAGTCCTCACCGACGAGGAGATCGCCGGCTATGTCGCCAGCGGTGAACCTATGGATAAAGCAGGTGCATACGGTATTCAAGGGTTGGGTGGCTGTTTTGTCAGGAAGATAAATGGCAGCTATCACGCCGTAGTCGGCTTACCGCTGGTGGAAACGTATGAGTTGCTGAGCAATTTTAACTCACTGCGTGAGGGAAGGGATAATTA
Source organism: Enterobacter cloacae complex sp. S2 (assembly GCF_015159675.1). Taxonomy (NCBI): domain Bacteria; kingdom Pseudomonadati; phylum Pseudomonadota; class Gammaproteobacteria; order Enterobacterales; family Enterobacteriaceae; genus Enterobacter; species Enterobacter cloacae complex sp. S2. The sequence goes on along the minus strand of NZ_JADDTS010000036.1, from coordinate 160,685 downwards.
TGACGGCTGAATTGTTGGTAAACGTAACGCCATCGGAAACCCGTGTGGCCTACATTGATGGTGGCATTCTTCAGGAAATTCATATTGAGCGTGAAGCGCGGCGCGGAATCGTAGGCAATATCTACAAAGGTCGTGTCAGTCGTGTACTGCCGGGTATGCAGGCGGCTTTTGTAGATATTGGGCTCGATAAAGCGGCGTTTTTGCACGCCTCCGACATCATGCCGCATACCGAATGCGTGGCAGGCGAAGAGCAAAAACAGTTTGCCGTGCGCGACATCTCTGAGCTGGTGCGTCAGGGCCAGGATCTGATGGTGCAGGTGGTAAAAGATCCGCTGGGCACCAAAGGCGCGCGTCTGACCACCGACATCACCCTTCCTTCACGTTATCTGGTCTTTATGCCGGGGGCGTCGCACGTCGGCGTGTCACAGCGTATTGAGAGCGAAAGCGAGCGTGAACGCCTGAAAAAGGTGGTCAGCGCCTACTGCGACGAGCAGGGCGGGTTTATTATCCGTACCGCAGCGGAAGGGATCAGCGAAGAAGACCTGGCCTCGGATGCGGCCTATCTGAAGCGCGTCTGGACCAAAGTGATGGAGCGTAAAAAACGCAACCAGACCCGCTACCGGCTGTACGGTGAGCTGGCGCTCGCTCAGCGCGTATTACGTGATTTCGCCGATGCGCAGCTCGACCGAATCCGCGTGGACTCCCGTCTGACGTACGAAGCCTTACTGGAGTTCACCGCCGAGTACATCCCGGAAATGCCGGGGCTGCTGGAGCATTACACCGGACGCCAGCCAATATTTGATCTCTATGACGTTGAAAACGAAATCCAGCGTGCGCTGGAGCGTAAGGTTGAGCTGAAATCGGGTGGCTATCTGATCATCGATCAAACCGAAGCGATGACCACCGTCGACATCAACACCGGCGCGTTTGTCGGCCATCGCAACCTCGATGACACCATCTTTAATACCAATATAGAAGCGACGCAGGCCATCGCACGCCAGCTTCGCCTGCGTAATCTGGGCGGTATTATCATCATCGACTTTATCGATATGAATAATGAAGACCACCGCCGTCGCGTGCTGCACTCCCTGGAGCAGGCGCTGAGTAAAGATCGCGTGAAAACCAGCATCAATGGCTTCTCGCAGCTCGGTCTGGTGGAAATGACCCGGAAACGGACCCGCGAAAGCGTGGAACATGTCCTATGTAATGAGTGTCCAACCTGCCATGGACGCGGAACGGTAAAGACGGTGGAGACGGTCTGCTACGAGATCATGCGTGAGATTGTCCGTGTCCATCATGCCTACGACTCAGACCGTTTTCTGGTCTATGCTTCCCCTGCGGTGGCAGAGGCCCTGAAAGGGGAAGAGTCGCACGCGCTGGCGGAAGTGGAAATCTTTGTCGGCAAACAGGTAAAAGTGCAAATTGAGCCGCTCTATAACCAGGAGCAGTTTGACGTCGTCATGATGTAAACGCAGTTCGCTGCGAGATTTAAGGCTGACAAGGAGAGACGCGTGAGGCGATTGCCGGGGATTTTACTGCTTACAGGGGCAACGCTGGTCGTGATTGTCGCGTTGCTCGTGAGCGGGCTGCGTCTCGCCTTGCCGCATCTGGACAGCTGGCGGCCGCAGATCCTGGCAAAAATCGAATCTGCCACCGGTCTGCCGGTGGACGTGAGCCATATCGAGGCAAGCTGGCAGAACTTTGGCCCGACGCTTGATGCGCGGGATATCAGCGCCAGCCTGAAAGATGGCGGCCATCTTAAAATCAAACGCGTCACCCTGGCGCTGGATGTCTGGCAAAGCCTGCTGCATCTGCGCTGGCAGTTTCGCGATCTCACCTTCTGGCAACTTCAGCTGATGACCAACACGCCGCTGCAAAGCGGCGACAGCGATCGTGGGCTGGAAACCAGCCGTATCAGCGATCTCTTCCTGCGTCAGTTCGATCATTTCGATCTCCGCGACAGCGAAGTGAGCTTTATAACCCTTTCCGGACAGCGCGCTGAGTTGGCGATCCCACAGCTGACCTGGCTAAACGGGAAAGATCGCCACCGCGCCGAGGGGCAGGTGAATCTCTCCAGCCTGAACGGGCAGCACGGCGTTATGCAGGTGCGGATGGATCTGCGCGACGACAATGGCCTGCTGAACAACGGCAGGGTGTGGCTACAGGCAGACGACGTGGACGTGAAGCCGTGGCTGGGTGAGTGGCTACAGCAGAACATGCAGCTGGAAACCGCGCGCTTCAGCCTGGAAGGCTGGATGACCCTGACGAACGGGGCATTCGCCAGCGGCGATATCTGGCTTAAGCAGGGGGGCGCGAGCTGGAAGGGGGAAAACCATCAGCATCAGCTTTCCGTCGATAACCTCACCGCACACGTGACGCAGGATAAAGGCGGCTGGCAGTTCGCTATTCCGGATACGCGCATCTCCATGGATAACAAACCCTGGCCGCGCGGCGCACTGACGCTGGCGTGGATGCCGGAGCAGGACGTCGGCGGTATAAACGGTAAACGCAGCGATGAGCTGCGTATCCGCGCCAGTAACCTGGATCTGACGGCGATCGAAGGGTTGCGTTCAATGGCCGCAAAACTCTCCCCGGAGCTGGGCGAAATCTGGCTGGCGACGCAGCCGAGCGGGCAGATAAACCGGCTGGCGTTGGATATTCCGCTCCAGGCCACGGAAAAGACGCGTTTTCAGGCGGCATGGAAAAATCTCGCATGGAAACAGTGGAAACTGCTGCCGGGTGCCGAGCACTTCAGCGGTAAACTGGAAGGAAGCGTGGAAAACGGCAGGCTGACGGCAGAAATGCAGGAAGCAAAAATGCCGTACGAAACGGTCTTCCGTGCGCCACTGGAGATCGAAAAGGGAAACGCCACCCTTAACTGGCTGAAGAATGACAAAGGTTTTCAGCTCGATGGTCGCGATATTGATGTAAAAGCCAAAGCGGTACATGCCCGCGGTAATTTCCGTTATCTACAGCCTGAAGGCGATGAGCCGTGGCTGGGCATTCTGGCAGGCATCAGCACGGATGACGGTTCGCAGGCGTGGCGCTACTTCCCGGAAAACCTGATGGGGAAAGCGCTGGTAGACTATCTCAGCGGCGCCATTCAGGGCGGTCAGGCGGATAACGCCACGCTGGTCTACGGCGGCAATCCGCACCTGTTCCCGTATAAGCATAACGAAGGCCAGTTCCAGGTTCTGGTGCCGCTACGCAACGCCACCTATGCCTTCCAGCCGGACTGGCCCGCGCTGAAGAATCTGAATATCGAACTCAACTTCCTGAATGACGGCTTGTGGATGAAGACGGACAGCGTTGCGCTGGGCGGCGTAACGGCAAGCAACCTGACGGCAAACATCCCGGATTACTCCAAAGAGAAACTGCTGATTGATGCGGATATTAATGGGCCGGGTAAAGCGGTTGGCCCGTATTTTGAAGATACGCCGCTGGATGACTCCCTGGCGGCCACTCTCCAGCAGTTGCAGTTAGATGGTGATGTGAATGCTCGCTTACATCTGGATATCCCGCTCGACGGTGAAATGACCACCGCCAAAGGCGACGTTCGTCTGAACAATAACAGCCTCTATATCAAGCCGCTGGACAGCACGCTGAAAAACCTTAGCGGTCAGTTCAGCTTTGTTAACGGCAATCTGAAAAGTAAGCCGCTGAAAGCGACCTGGTTCAATCAACCCGTCAATATCGATTTCTCCACCACCGAGGGCGATAAAGCCTACCAGGTGGCGGTCAATATGGACGCGAACTGGCAGCCGTCACGCATGGATGTTCTGCCGAAGCCGATTGAGAATGCGGTGGACGGCGCGGTGTCATGGAATGGCAAGGTCGCCATCGACCTGCCTTATCATGCCGGTGCGCGCTATAACGTCGACATTACGGGCGATCTAAAAAACCTCAGTAGCCAGCTTCCCGCACCGCTGAACAAGAAAAGCGGTGAAGCACTGCCCGTCAACGTAAAGGTTGCGGGCAACCTCAACAGCTTCGATTTAACCGGAAACGCTGGCGGAACAAACCACTTCAACAGCCGCTGGCTGCTTAACCGCAAGCTGACGCTGGACAGGGCGATCTGGACGACGGACAGCCGTACCACGCCGCCGCTGCCGGAGCAGGCGGGCATTGAACTGAATCTCCCGCCGATGGATGGCGCAGAGTGGCTGGCACTGTTTCAGAAAGGTGTCGGGCAAAACGTCGATCAAACGGCGCAGTTCCCGCAGTCCATTACCTTGCGCACGCCTGCGCTGACGCTGGGTGGGCAGCAGTGGAACAACCTGAGTATTGTCTCCCGGCCGACGGTGAACGGCTCAAAGGTCGAGGCGCAGGGGCGTGAAATTAACGGTTCGTTGACGATGCGCGATAACGCGCCATGGCAGGCGGCTATCCGTTATCTCTATTACAACCCGACCTTTACGGCGTCTAAAACACAGTCGACAAGTACGTCTCCTTTCAGCAGCAGTGGAACGTCGCGCGTGGATTTCAGCAACTGGCCCGATCTCCAGCTGCGCTGCGCGGAGTGCTGGCTGTGGGGACAGAAATATGGCCGTATCGACGGTGATTTTGCTATTCAGGGCAATACGCTGAGCCTCTCTGGTGGGCTGGTGGATACCGGCTTTGGCCGCATGACCGCCGCTGGCGAGTGGGTGAACAAACCGGGTGAACAGCGCACCTCGCTGAAGGGCGATATTAAAGGCAACAAGCTGGACTCCGCGGCTAACTTCTTTGGGATCAGCACGCCGCTTCGCGGATCGTCCTTCGATGTGAATTACGATCTGCACTGGCGCGCGGCACCGTGGCAGCCGGACGTTGCCTCGCTGAACGGTATCCTCAGAACCCGTTTTGGTAAGGGACAAATTGCCGATGTTAGCACCGGTCATGCAGGGCAAATACTGCGCCTGCTGAGCTTTGACGCGCTGCTGCGCAAGCTGCGCTTCGATTTCAGCGATACCTTCAACGACGGTTTCTATTATGACTCCATTCGCGGAACGGCCTGGATCAAGGACGGCGTGATGCATACCGATGATACGCTGCTGGACGGCCTGGAAGCGGACATCGCCATGAAAGGATCAGTGAACCTCGTGCGCCGGGAGCTGGATATGGAAGCGGTTGTTGCCCCGGAAATCTCCGCTACAGTGGGTGTTGCTACCGCTTTTGTGGTCAATCCGATAATCGGCGCGGCGGTATTTGCCGCCAGCAAAGTGCTGGGGCCGCTCTGGAGTAAAGTCTCGATTCTGCGTTACCGCATTACGGGCCCAATCGATAAACCGCAGATTAATGAAGTGCTGCGCCAGCCGCGCAAAGAAGCACAGCAATGATTTGACGTGGGCAGGTAATTGCCTCACTCTCAATAATATTGATTTTATACCGCCACTGGCGGCAACGAACGAGTAGCAATACGATGAGTCTGAACCTGGTAAGTGAACATTTGCTCGCAGCGAACGGCCTGAGCCATCAGGACCTGTTCTCCATTCTTGGTCAACTGACCGAACGCCGCCTCGACTACGGCGATCTCTATTTCCAGTCGAGCTATCACGAATCCTGGGTTTTAGAAGACAGCATCATTAAAGATGGTTCTTATAACATTGACCAGGGCGTCGGCGTGCGCGCCGTCAGCGGCGAAAAAACCGGTTTTGCTTATGCAGACCAGATAAGCCTGGCCGCGCTGGAGCAGAGCGCGCAGGCGGCGCGAACCATTGTGCGTGATACCGGCGACGGTCGCGTGAAAACCCTGGGTGAAGTGCAGCACGCTGCGCTTTATACCAGCATCGATCCACTGCAAAGCATGAGCCGCGAAGAGAAGCTGGACATCCTGCGTCGCGTGGACAAAGTGGCTCGCGCGGCGGATAAACGCGTGCAGGAAGTCTCTGCCAGCCTGAGCGGTGTCTATGAGCTGATTCTGGTGGCGGCGACGGACGGTACGCTGGCCGCCGACGTGCGTCCGCTTGTGCGCCTCTCTATCAGCGTGCAGGTGGAAGACGACGGCAAGCGCGAGCGCGGCTCAAGCGGTGGCGGCGGTCGTTTTGGCTACGACTGGTTCCTCGGCGACGTTGACGGCGAAGCGCGCGCGGATGCGTGGGCAAAAGAAGCCGTGCGCATGGCGCTGGTCAACCTGTCTGCCGTGGCGGCACCTGCCGGTACGCTGCCGGTGGTTCTGGGCGCAGGCTGGCCTGGCGTGCTGCTGCACGAAGCGGTCGGTCACGGCCTGGAGGGGGATTTCAACCGTCGCGGGACGTCAGTATTCAGCGGTCAGCTGGGGCAGCTTGTCTCCTCCGAACTGTGTACCGTGGTGGATGATGGCACCATGCTCGACCGTCGCGGCTCGATTTCTATCGACGATGAAGGCACGCCGGGCCAGTACAACGTGCTGATCGAAAATGGCGTACTGAAAGGTTACATGCAGGACAAGCTTAACGCGCGTCTGATGGGCGTTGCGCCAACGGGTAACGGTCGTCGCGAATCCTACGCACACCTGCCGATGCCGCGCATGACCAACACCTACATGCTGCCGGGTAAATCCACGCCGCAGGAGATTATCGAATCCGTTGATTACGGTATCTTCGCGCCAAACTTTGGCGGCGGCCAGGTGGATATCACCTCCGGTAAATTTGTCTTCTCTACCTCAGAGGCGTATCTGATTGAGAAGGGCAAAGTGACCAAAGCGGTGAAGGGCGCAACCCTGATTGGCTCTGGCATTGAGGCCATGCAGCAGATTTCCATGGTGGGTAACGACCTGAAGCTGGATAACGGCGTGGGCGTTTGCGGCAAAGAGGGTCAGAGCCTGCCGGTAGGCGTGGGCCAGCCAACCCTGAAGGTCGATAACCTGACGGTGGGCGGCACGGCGTAATTTTTTCATTTTCCCCTCACCCTAACCCTCTCCCCAACGGGGAGAGGGGACTGCTCCGTGCCGTCTTTTCTCCCTCGCCCCTTTGGGGAGAGGGCCGGGGTGAGGGGGAGGCCTACTCTTTCCTTCTTCCCCGCATCCCCTGAAACAGCTCTGCCACTTCCACAAAATAGTCCGTCAGATAGTTAATACAGACCTGCACCTTCAGCGGCAGCTTGTCCTTTTCGGTATAGAGCGCGTACACCGGGCGCGGATCCGACTGGTAGCGCGGGAAGAGGATCTCCAGTTCGCCGCTGTTGATCTCGTTGATCACCCACATCAGCGGCACGTAGGCGATCCCGGCCCCGGCCACCAGCCAGCGTGAGATGGTCATCGGATCGTTGGTCACGAAGCGGCCTTCAGGCAGCAGTTTGGTGGAAAGCCCTTCTGGCGCGATCAATTCAAATTCGTTATCTGGGCGAACGCTGTATTCCAGCCACGAGTGGTTGCTCAGGTCGGCAGGTTTTTCCGGTACGCCATACTGTGCCAGATAGCTTTTCGAAGCGCAGACCACCATCGGCATGCTGCCCAGTCGACGCGAGAACAGGCTCGAGTCCTGCAATGCGCCAACGCGGATCACCACGTCTAACCCATCGGCAATCAGATCCGGTGCCGGAATACCCGTTACCAGATTAACGGTTAAACCGGGATACTCTTTCAGCATTTCCGCCGTCATGGCAGCGAGAACATTTTGTGCCATAGTTGAAGAACACCCGATACGCAGCGTGCCGATAGGCGTGTTGTTAAAGGCGTAGAGCTGCTCGTGAACATCCTGCACTTCATGCAGCATTCGACGGCAGCCCTGATAGTAAATTTTACCCGCTTCCGTCAGCCCAATGCTGCGGGTGCTGCGGTTGAGCAGCTTCACCTGGAGCTCATCTTCCAGTTTTGACACTGTCTGGCTAATGGATGAGACGCTCATTTGTAGCTGACGTGCTGCGGCGGTAAAAGAGCCTTGCTCAACCACTTTCGCAAAGACGGACATGCGTTTTAGACGTTCCATTATTCACTCTGGCTTAAAAGTGATTTAGATCACATATGATAGATAACAGCATAACAGTTACGTTAATATATTATTAATTACATAACGGCTGCGCCACTCTCGCCCGGCAATTCATGCTCTCCTGCGGCGGCGTGAGCTTAATAATCCAGTAACCTGCATCTCTTTAATCAAGGTCAACATGAGTCTGTTTCCCGTTATCGTGGTGTTCGGTCTGTCGTTCCCACCGATATTTTTCGAGCTTCTTTTATCACTGGCGATCTTCTGGCTGGTGCGCAAGGTGCTGGTCCCTACCGGGATTTATGATTTCGTCTGGCATCCTGCATTGTTTAATACCGCGCTGTATTGCTGCCTGTTCTATTTAATATCGCGCATGTTTGTCTGAGGTTGATGTGAAAACGCTAACAAGAAAAATCTCCCGCACTGCCATCACTATGGCGCTGGTCATCCTGGCGTTCATCGCTATTTTTCGCGCCTGGGTTTATTACACCGAATCCCCGTGGACGCGCGATGCGCGTTTCAGCGCGGAGGTGGTCGCGATAGCGCCCGATGTCGCCGGTCTCATTACGGCGGTCAATGTCCACGATAACCAGCTGGTGAAAAAAGATCAGGTACTGTTCACTATCGACCAGCCGCGCTATCAAAAAGCGCTGGAAGAAGCGGAAGCCGACGTAGCGTATTACAACGCGCTGGCCGCTGAAAAACGCCGTGAAGCAGGACGTCGTAACAAGCTGGGCATCCAGGCCATGTCCCGGGAAGAGATTGATCAGTCCAATAACGTGCTGCAAACCGTGCTGCATCAGCTGGCAAAAGCGCAGGCGACGCGCGATCTGGCGAAGCTCGATCTGGAACGTACCGTTATCCGCGCCCCGTCCGATGGCTGGGTAACCAACCTCAACGTCTATGCGGGTGAGTTTATCACGCGCGGCTCTACGGCCGTGGCGCTGGTGAAACAGAACTCTTTCTACGTCCTCGCCTATATGGAAGAGACCAAGCTGGAAGGCGTGCGTCCGGGCTATCGCGCCGAAATCACGCCGCTCGGCAGCAACCGGGTCCTGAAAGGAACCGTGGACAGCGTGGCCGCGGGGGTGACCAACGCCAGCAGTACCAATGATTCAAAAGGGATGGCGACCGTCGATTCTAACCTCGAGTGGGTTCGTCTGGCGCAGCGCGTACCGGTACGCATTCGTCTGGATGAGCAGCAGAGCAACCTCTGGCCCGCAGGCACCACGGCGACGGTAGTGATCACCGGTGAAAAAGACCGTGATGCCAGCCAGGATTCTATCTTCCGTCAAATCGCCCATCGCCTGCGCGAGTTTGGTTGATCGCTATGGGCATTTTTTCCATCGCCAGCCAGCACATCCGCTTCGCCGTGAAGCTGGCATGCGCCATTGTGCTGGCGCTGTTTGTTGGCTTCCATTTCCAGCTTGAAACGCCGCGCTGGGCTGTTCTGACCGCCGCGATCGTCGCCGCCGGTCCTGCCTTCGCGGCGGGTGGCGAGCCTTACTCCGGGGCAATTCGCTATCGCGGGATGCTGCGTATTATCGGCACCTTTATCGGCTGTATCGCCGCCCTGACCATTATCATCCTGATGATCCGCACGCCGCTGCTGATGCTGATTGTATGCTGTATCTGGGCGGGTTTTTGCACCTGGGTCTCTTCGCTGGTGAAGGTGGAGAACTCGTATGCCTGGGGCCTGGCGGGATATACCGCGCTGATTATTATCATCACCATTCAGAGTGAACCGCTGCTTGCTCCGCAGTTCGCCGTGGAACGTTGCAGCGAGATTGTCATTGGTATCGTCTGCGCGATTGTCGCCGATCTGCTCTTCTCTCCGCGATCCATCAAGCAGGAAGTCGATCGTGAGCTGGACGCGCTGATTGTTGCCCAGTACCAGCTCATGCAACTGTGCATTAAGCACGGCGACAGCGAAGAGGTCGACAAGGCCTGGAGCGCGCTGGTGCGCCGCACGCAGGCGCTGGAAGGGATGCGCAGTAATCTCAATATGGAGTCTTCCCGCTGGGAGCGTGCCAATCGTCGTCTGAAAGCGATCAATACCGTCTCGTTAACGCTGATCACCCAGGCTTGTGAAACCTACCTGATTCAGAACACTCGCCCCGAAGTGGTAACGGATACCTTCCGCGAACTGTTTGATGAGCCTGTGGAGACAGTGCAGGACGTGCATCGACAGCTTAAACGCATGCGTCGTGTGATTGCCTGGACGGGCGAACGGGATACGCCAGTCACCATTTATACCTGGGTTGGCGCCGCAACGCGCTACCTGCTTCTGAAACGCGGCGTGATTAGCAATACCAAAATCAGTGCGGCGGAAGAAGAGGTGTTACAAGGCGAAGTGGTGATCAAACCGGAATCCGCCGAGCGTCATCATGCGATGGTTAACTTCTGGCGTACCACCCTGGCCTGTATACTCGGCACGCTGTTCTGGCTGTGGACCGGCTGGACGTCCGGCAGCGGCGCGATGGTGATGATTGCCGTCGTTACCGCGCTGGCGATGCGTCTGCCCAACCCGCGCATGGTCGCTATTGATTTTCTGTACGGCACCATTGCGGCGTTACCCATTGGCGCGTTCTACTTCCTGGTAATCATCCCCTCGACGCAGCAAAGCATGCTTTTGCTCTGTATCAGCCTGGCGGTGATGGCGTTCTTTATCGGGATTGAGGTACAAAAACGCCGTCTGGGATCGTTAGGTGCGCTGGCGAGTACGATTAACATCCTCGTGCTGGATAACCCGATGACCTTCCATTTCAGCCAGTTCCTGGATAGCGCATTAGGCCAGCTGGTGGGCTGTTTCCTGGCGATGATGGTGATCCTGCTGGTGCGGGATAACTCTCAGGCGCGGACAGGGCGCGTGCTGCTCAATCAGTTTGTGTCGGCCGCCGTATCGTCCTTGACCACCAACACCGCGCGGCGCAAGCAGAACCACCTTCCGGCCCTTTACCAGCAACTGTTCCTGCTGTTGAATAAATTCCCGGGCGATGTCGCTCGCTTCCGTCTGGCGTTAACCATGATTATCGCGCACCAGCGTCTGCGGAACGCGCCAGTGCCGATCAACGACGATTTGTCCGCTTTCCACCGCCAGCTACGGCGAACGGCGGACCATGTGATATCGGCATCCAGTGATGACAAACGTCGCCGCTACTTTAAGCAACTGCTGGAGGAGCTGGATATCTACCAGGAGAAACTGCGAGTCTGGGAAGCCCCGCCGCAGGTTACCGAGCCGGTAGAGCGGCTGGTGTTTATGCTGCACCGCTACCAGAATGCGCTGACAGACAGCTAACGAAGAGAAAACCGACGCCAAAAGCGTCGGTTTTTTTGTGGCTATACTTATTCTTGCAGGTTCAAACATTCAGGAAGGGAGGACACATGACAACCCAGGCTCTTCAGGACAGTATTCTTTTTCAGACCGGGTATCTGGTTAACGGTATCTGGAAAACACTCGACACCACGTTTGATGTGCTAAACCCGGCCACGGGCGAGGTGGTTGCGAAAGTGGCGAAAGCAGGGAAAGCCGAAACCGAAGAGGCCATTGCGGCCGCGACGAAAGCCTTTCCCGCATGGCGCGCAAAAACGGCAAAAGAGCGTTCCGCGATCCTCTATCGCTGGTATGAACTGATTATCGAGAACAAAAGCTGGCTCGGGCGGCTGATGACCACCGAGCAGGGCAAGCCGCTGAAAGAGGCTGAGGGCGAAGTGGACTACGCTGCCAGCTTTATTCAGTGGTTTGCGGAGCAGGCCAAGCGCGCTAACGGTGAAATCATTCCTCCGGTTAAACCCGGCTCCCGTATTCTGGCCACTCGTGAACCTGTTGGGGTGGTTGCTGCTATCACGCCATGGAATTTCCCGATGGCTATGCTCACCCGTAAGCTCGGCCCGGCGCTGGCAGCAGGATGTACCGGCGTCATCAAGCCTGCAAACAACACGCCGCTGAGCGCCTTTGCGCTGCTGACGCTGGCGAAGCAGGCCGGTGTGCCGGATGGTGTGCTGAATGCGGTCGCGGGGAGCACCTCAGAAATTAGTGACGCCATTATGGCCAGCCATGACGTGCGCAAAATCTCGTTTACGGGGTCAACCGCCGTCGGGAAAACGCTGGTTCGCAATTCCGCTGAGACCATGAAAAAGGTATCGATGGAGCTGGGCGGCAATGCGCCGTATATCGTTTTCGAGGACGCGGATATTGAGGCCGCCGTCAAAGGCGCCATCGCCAATAAATTCCGTAACGCCGGGCAGGTCTGCGTCAGCGTAAACCGTTTCTATATTCAGGAGACGGTCTATGACAAGTTTGTCAATCAGCTTGCCGATGCGGTGAAGGCGCTGAAGGTGGGTAACGGTCTGGACGAGGGCGTCGTTGTCGGCCCGCAGATTGAGCCTTCGGCTGTCGAGAAAGTCCGTGAGCACGTCGAAGATGCGGTAGCGAAGGGGGCCACGGTGCTGGCTGGGGGTAAACCGCACGAACTTGGCGGCAACTTCTGGATGCCAACCGTACTCGGTGACTGCCATGAAGGCATGAAGCTGGCAGAAGAGGAGACCTTTGGTCCCGTTGCCGCCTGCTTCCGCTTCACGTCGGAAGACGAAGTGGTTATGCGCGCTAACAATACGCCTTACGGGCTGGCGGCCTACTTTTATACCCAGAATCTCTCGCGCGTGTTCCGCGTCTCACAGGCCATTGAGAGCGGCATGATCGGAATTAATGAATGTGCGGTCTCGACCGAGCTGGGTCCGTTTGGGGGCGTAAAAGAGTCCGGGCTGGGGCGCGAGGGGTCCGTGCTGGGGCTGGAGGAGTTTCTGGAAGTTAAAACCCTGCATATCGGGGGCTTATAATAGACAGGGCGGCATCTGCCGCCCGCCTGTACCGGGTGGCTGGCAATGAAAATTTATACCTTTGATTTTGACGAAATTGATAGTCAGGAAGACTTCTACCGCGAGTTTATCCGGGCGTTCGACCTGGAGCGGGGCAGCGTAAACAATCTTGATATGCTGTGGGATGTGGTTACCGGCGACAGGCTGCCGTTACCGCTGGAGATCGAATTTACCCATCTGCCTGAAAAACTGCGCAGACGCTTTGGCGCATTGATTTTATTGTTTGATGAAGCGGAGGAGGAGCTGGAAGGGCAACTGCGTTTCAACGTGCGCCAGTGATAAAAAAGCCCCTGACCGGGAGGTCAGGGGCAAGTCGTATGATGAGATACGACGAGGGTTTATTTGTACAGTTCTGCGGTAGCGTGCCAGTGGTCGCCACTGCGCGCTTCGATGATGCGATAAGATGACGCACCCTGTTCTTCCGCTTTTTTGTTCAGCATTTCGTGCATGTCCATCGGAGAAGTACCGATGGCACCAACAGAAACGGTCCCGATAGCCTGACGGGATTGTGCCTGTTCGGCGTTAATAGTGTCGGCTGCAAACGCACCGAATGACAGGACTGACAGTACGCTCAGGGCAGCTACAGTGGTTTTAATTTTCATGATTATTTACCTCGTCAATTATTTTACTGGGGTCTTTGTTCTGTGACCCTCATCACAAAATCAAGTATACACTAATCACGGAAAAAATTAATACCAGACTAATGGTTTCGCCTGTTATTACGTGTTAAAAACATCATTTTTTATAACGGGAATGAATAAAAAAGGGCGTTACTCTGCAGGCGTTATGATTTTTTCTTATGTAAATCAATTGGATAGGTGGCTTTGATTTTTAGTGCGATTTTACGGCAGATCATTCACTGAATGAATGTTAACAGGCGGTAAAAAGCACTATTTGCAAAAGCAGCAGGCAGAGAAAAGCAGGGTAAAACGAGGCGGCAGCAGAATGATCCCCGCAGCCAGGTGCTACGGGGCAGAAGATTACAGCTCCTGTTCGAACAGGACCAGAATCGCTTCGTAGAGGTCTTTCACCGAGAAACCATTTGCCGGGGTCGTAAAAATGGTGTCATCGCCGGCGATGGTCCCGAGGATCCCTTCTGCTTTGCCCAGCGAGTCCAGCAGGCGGGCAATCAGCTGGGCTGCACCCGGGCTGGTGTGGATCACGACCACGGCATCGTTATAGTCAATGTCCAGAACCAGGTTTTTCAGCGGGCTGGAGGTCGTTGGCACACCAAGTTCAGCAGGCAGGCAATAAACCATCTCCATTTTGGCGTTGCGCGTACGCACTGCACCAAACTTGGTTAACATGCGGGAGACCTTCGACTGGTTGATGTTGTCGAAGCCTTGCTCCTGCAACGCCTGAACAATTTCTCCCTGAGAACTGAATTTCTCTTCTTTGAGTAGCGCTTTAAACGCTTTCACTAATTCTTCTTGCTTAGACGAGCTTCGCATAAGTCACCCGGAATATGACGATAGAAACAACATTATTATGCATGTGGATGAATTTTTATGCAAATTATCTACCTGGCACCAGGCTGAAATAATGTTATGAAAGGGAGAGATTTTATCAGATTTCGTTATCAGAAAACATGCCTGGGTCACGCCGCGCAAATAAGCTTAAAAGTAAATTAAATGTTATCAAAATGATGTTGTTTTGGTGGCGTGGCAGGGTGTATTGTAACCCCCTCTTAATTCGTTGTTGCCCACAGCCTGATAGCATTCGGGCGAAGGTCAAAGACGTGCGACCTCAAATTCTTTAGCGATGAAAATTGTAATTAATGACGTGCTGAATTATGGTCGCCGCAACGGAGTTACAGATACTTAAGTTAACCATAATAAGGAGTTTAGGATGAAAGTCGCAGTCCTCGGCGCTGCTGGTGGTATCGGCCAGGCGCTTGCCCTACTACTGAAAACCCAACTGCCTTCAGGCTCAGAACTCTCCCTGTACGATATTGCTCCGGTAACCCCAGGTGTGGCGGTTGACCTGAGCCACATCCCGACAGCTGTGAAAATCAAAGGCTTCTCCGGTGAAGATGCGCGTCCTGCGTTGCAGGGTGCCGATGTGGTGCTGATCTCCGCGGGTGTTGCACGTAAACCGGGTATGGATCGTTCAGACCTGTTCAACGTCAACGCGGGCATCGTGAAAAACCTGGTTCAGCAGATCGCTGAAACCTGCCCGAAAGCGTGCATCGGTATCATCACCAACCCGGTGAACACCACCGTTGCCATCGCAGCAGAAGTGCTGAAGAAAGCGGGCGTTTACGACAAGAACAAACTGTTCGGCGTAACTACGCTGGATATCATCCGTTCCAATACCTTCGTGGCTGAGCTGAAAGGCAAGCAGCCAACGGAAGTGGAAGTGCCGGTTATCGGCGGACACTCTGGCGTGACCATCCTGCCTCTGCTGTCGCAGATCCCGGGCGTGAGCTTCACCGAGCAGGAAGTGGCTGACCTGACCAAACGTATTCAGAATGCAGGCACCGAAGTGGTGGAAGCGAAGGCGGGTGGCGGTTCTGCAACCCTGTCTATGGGCCAGGCGGCGGCGCGTTTCGGCCTGTCTCTGGTTCGCGCGCTGCAGGGCGAGAAAAACGTGGTTGAATGCGCTTACGTAGAAGGCGACGGTGAACACGCGCGCTTCTTCTCTCAGCCGCTGCTGCTGGGTAAAAACGGCGTTGAAGAGCGTAAGTCTATCGGCACGCTGAGCGCGTTTGAGCAAAACGCGATGGAAGGCATGCTGGATACGCTGAAGAAAGACATCACGCTGGGCGAAGAGTTCGTTAACAAGTGATCTTGTCCCGGTAAAAAAAACGGAGCGCTAAGCTCCGTTTTTTTATGCCCGTCAGTTAGTGGCCGGGTATTCCTGGATGGTGACCTGAATCGTGAGCTTCTTGTCATTACGCATGACTTCTACGGGGATGATAGAGCCCGGTCGAATTTCCGCCACCTGGTCCATCGTTTCAAGCGCAGAGACCGCCGGCGTGCCGTTGACGGAAAGAATAACGTCGTTCACCTGGATACCTGCATTGGCCGCCGGGCCGCCAGGTGCCACTTCGTTGACCACAATCCCCTGGATCTGATCGATACCACCGCCCTGCGTATGCATCGGCGCGATTTCACGCCCGCCAATACCGATGTAGCCACGGATCACGCGGCCATCGCGGATCAGCTTGTCCATGATCTTGGTCGCCAGCTGGAACGGAATGGCAAAGCCAATCCCTTCCGGTGTTTCGCCATCGTTGCTCTTGTCGAAGGAGAGGGTGTTAATGCCCATCAGTTCGCCCAGAGAGTTCACCAGCGCACCGCCGGAGTTACCGTGGTTGATCGAGGCATCGGTTTGCAGGAAGTTCTGCCGCCCTGACGGGTTCAGTCCAATTCGACCTGTCGCGCTGATGATCCCCTGAGTGATGGTCTGGCCCAGGTTGTACGGGTTACCGATCGCCAGCACCACATCGCCGATATGCGGCGTTCGTTTGCGATTAATCGGGATAGTCGGCAGACCGCCCGTGGCGTTGATCTTCAGCACCGCCAGATCGGTCAGGCTGTCCGACCCCACCAGCAGGGCTTCAAACACGCGGCCATCCTGCAAGGCGACGATAATCTGGTCGGCATCGTTGATCACGTGTTTATTGGTGATGATGTAACCCCGGTCATCCATGATCACACCGGAACCAAGCGTGCGGATCTCCAGCTGGTTATGAGCGGAACTGTTAAGCCCGCGGTTATAGACGTTAACCACGGCGGGGGCGGCACGGCGTACCGCCTGATTGTACGTTGCAGGCGTTTCATCCGTGCTGTCGAACTGAGGAGCCGACAGTTTGTTGAACTGGCGTAAAGATGGCATAGCCACCAGCAGCAGACCGGCAACGATCAAACCAATGACAATTGAACGAAAGAGCTTTAAAAGCATGATGCGTGTGTCGTTAAAAAAGGAACGGTTTGCAGCATAACATGAGTTATCCGGACATCACACGCAGCGGCGATGCCCGGAGTCGCAAATGGTTAACGCAGTAAAATGTAGAGGGTGTCGTTGCCACGGATAATTTGCAGGGCAATGACCGCCGGTTTACTCTCCAGCACCTTACGCATTTCGGCAATAGACTGCACGCGAGTGCGGTTCACACCCACGATCACGTCGTCCTGATGTAAACCTGCCTGCGCGGCCGGGCTGCTTTTCTCAACGGCAGTGACAGAAATGCCTTTCGTGCCGTCTTTAAGCTGACCGTCGCTCAGCGTTGCGCCCTGTAGCGCCGGGGAGATCTGTTCTGCACTGGCGGAAGAGGAGGTGCTCTTGTCCAGTGTCACTTCCACGGTCAGCGGTTTGCCCTCGCGGATCAGGCCCAGCTTCACTTTAGCGCCAGGCTCCGTGGTGGCAATACGCGAACGTAATTCAGCGAAGCTGCTCAGCGGTTTATCGTTCAGGCTGACAATAACGTCACCGGATTTCACGCCCGCTTTCGCAGAGCCTGAGTTGGGCAGCACTTCGCTGACAAACGCCCCGCGCTGGACGTTGAGCTTAAAGGCTTTGGCGATATCGGCGCTCATCTCCATGCCTTTAATGCCCAGCAGCCCGCGCTTAACCTCGCCAAACTGTATCAGCTGTTGAGACAGGGTTTTCGCCATGTTACTCGGAATGGCAAAACCAATCCCGATGCTGCCGCCGCCTGGTGCGAGGATAGCGGTATTAATGCCGATCAGTTCGCCGTTCAGGTTAAGCAGCGCACCGCCGGAGTTGCCCCGGTTGATGGAGGCATCGGTCTGGATGAAATTTTCCAGCCCTTCGAGATTCAGGCCGCTGCGCCCCAGGGCAGAGACAATCCCGGAGGTGGCGGTCTGCCCTAAACCGAACGGATTACCGACCGCGACGGCAAAATCACCCACGCGCAGCTTATCGGAATCGGTGATGGCGATCTGGGTCAGGTTGCTGGGGTTTTGCACCTGTAGCAGGGCGATATCACTCTGATCGTCACCGCCGATCAGTTTGGCGTCAAACTCCCGGCCATCGTTCAGCTGAACGCTGATTTTATCAGCCTGGCTGATCACGTGGTTATTGGTCAGGATATAGCCTTTGGCCGCGTCGATAATCACGCCCGAACCAAGGCCTTCAAACGGCTGAGCCTGCTGATCCGGCGCCTCTTCGCCAAAATATTTCTTCAGCTCTTCGGGAATACGCTGGCTTTGGCGTGCCGTCCCTTCCACCTGAACGCTGACTACCGCAGGCAGGACTTTTTCAAGCATCGGCGCAAGGCTGGGAATGGCTTCTTGTCCTGGCACCTGCGAAGGTAGTGCCGCACTGGCGGGGAAGGACGCCGAGAGAGATAACCCGACACTTAACGCTAAGGCGCTCAACAGCTGGTTTTTTTTCTTCATCGATGCTAACTCTCGTATCCTGGAATGAAAAAGAACGGCCCCAAAAACATCTTGATGTTATTGAATTTTCAACCGCTGAACAATGAGGTGTTTGACTAAATAATAGCTGGGGACGGGAAGAAAGGACGGGCGCATAAGGTGCGCCCGTAAAATTTATTCAGGTTGTGCGATTAATCGCGTTTTACGCCACCGCGCAGCAGGCCGGACGCGCCGTCTGAATAGTCGCGTGGCATCTGAACCGGTGCCTGATCGTTACCGGCCTCAGAGTCCGCCAGACGATTGCGGAAGGGGTTGCTCTCCGCGGTCATTTCCGGCAGCAGGCTGCTGGAGCTTTTCGCCATGTGCTGGTAGAGCTGGCGATAATCTGTCGCCATGTTGTCCAGCAGCTCAGCGCTACGGGCAAAGTGGCTGACCAGCTCTTCGCGGTATTCTTCCAGTTCGGCTTTGTTCTTTTCCAGTTCGTATTGCAGTGACTGCTGCTGACGCAATTTGCGGTTACCGAAACGCATGGCCACAGCACCAATGATGATGCCGACGACTAAACCGATTAGCGCATATTCCCAGGTCATGAACTTCTCCCGTTGTCTTGTTGTTCCGTAGGGTGTTGGCTCGGCTCCTGCCTGTGCCTGATTATGCCACTATAACCGCTATTTCCGCAGAAGTGGAATCCTGACGTATCATCGCGTAGTGTAGAACGGCCTTTTTTTCATCAGCCACGCGCGCTGATGAGGTTTAACTAAAGGAATAACAATAACATCATGCAAAACCTGTCCCCATCATCGCGTTACCAACTCGCCCTGAGTGAGGGCACACACCAGCCGGATGATGTCCAGCGTGAAGCGGTAAACCGCCTGGACACGATTTACCAGGAGCTTCTGGCGAAACCCGCCGATGCGGTGCAGAGCAGTGGGCTGAAGGCGGCATTCGGCCGTTTACTGGGCAAAAAAGAGCCCACGGTAAACGCACCGGTTCGTGGCTTATATATGTGGGGCGGCGTTGGGCGGGGTAAGACCTGGCTGATGGACATGTTCTACCAGAGCCTGCCCGGCACGCGTAAGCAGCGTCTGCACTTTCACCGTTTTATGCTGCGGGTTCATGAGGAGTTGACGGCGCTCCAGGGCGAAACCGACCCGCTGGAAATCGTGGCGGACCGCTTCAAGGCGGAAACGGACGTACTCTGCTTCGACGAATTCTTTGTTTCCGATATTACGGACGCGATGCTGCTGGGGGGGCTGATGAAAGCGCTGTTTGCGCGTGGGATCACCCTGGTGGCGACCTCAAATATCCCGCCGGATGAGCTTTATCGCAACGGTCTCCAGCGGGCGCGTTTCCTGCCAGCCATAGATGCCATTAAGCAGTACTGCGACATCATGAATGTCGACGCTGGCGTCGACTATCGTTTGCGCACGCTGACGCAGGCGTACCTGTGGCTTTCACCGCTGAACGCCGACACAGCCAGCGAGATGGATAAACTCTGGCTGGCGCTGGCAGGGGCGCCGCGGGATAACGCACCAGCGCTGGAGATTAATCATCGTCCGTTGCCGACGCTTGGCGTAGAGAACCAGACGCTGGCCGTCTCGTTTGCAACGCTCTGCGTGGACGCCCGCAGCCAGCATGACTACATTGCGCTTTCGCGACTGTTCCATACCGTTATGTTATGGGATGTGCCCGTCATGACCTCTCTCATGGAGAGCGAAGCGCGCCGCTTCATCGCGCTGGTGGACGAGTTTTATGAGCGCCACGTCAAGCTGGTAGTCAGTGCCGAGGTGCCTTTATATGAGATCTATCAGGGCGAGCGCCTGAAGTTTGAGTTCCAGCGCTGCCTGTCGCGCCTGCAAGAGATGCAGAGCGAAGAGTACCTCAAGCGTGAGCATATGCCATAAATGCTACCCTCTCCCCGTAGGAGAGGGGCTGGGGGTGAGGGCACCAGGCCTTAACAAACGCTACCCTCTCCCCGTGGGAGAGGGGCTGGGGGTGAGGGCACCAGACCGCACAATACGCAACCCCGAAAAACCCATCCCAAATCACATTTAAGGGTCGATCTTTGACCTCAACTTCTCTATAATCTTGCGACCCCACGTTACGAGAAGGTTTTTTTCCCGAAACTTTCTATGTGTCGGCATGTGCTA
Organism: Enterobacter cloacae complex sp. S2; assembly: GCF_015159675.1. Classification (NCBI taxonomy): domain Bacteria; kingdom Pseudomonadati; phylum Pseudomonadota; class Gammaproteobacteria; order Enterobacterales; family Enterobacteriaceae; genus Enterobacter; species Enterobacter cloacae complex sp. S2. The sequence continues at coordinate 140,429 of NZ_JADDTS010000036.1, read as the reverse complement.
TTCGAAGGGGTAGGTTTGCCGGACTTTGTCGTGTGAACCTCAACTGACTAAACGTTTGGGTGTTCACCAACGTGTAACTTATTATTTGGGTAAGCTTTTAATGAAAACTTTTACAGCTAAACCAGAAACCGTACAGCGCGACTGGTATGTTGTTGACGCGACCGGTAAAACTCTGGGCCGTCTGGCTACTGAACTGGCTCGTCGCCTGCGCGGTAAGCATAAAGCGGAATATACTCCGCACGTTGATACCGGTGATTACATCATCGTTCTGAACGCTGACAAAGTTGCTGTTACCGGCAACAAGCGTACTGACAAAATGTACTACCACCACACCGGCCACATCGGTGGTATCAAAGAAGCGACCTTTGAAGAGATGATTGCCCGCCGTCCTGAGCGTGTGATTGAAATCGCGGTTAAAGGCATGCTGCCAAAAGGCCCGCTGGGTCGTGCTATGTTCCGTAAACTGAAAGTTTACGCAGGCAACGAGCACAACCACGCGGCACAGCAACCGCAAGTTCTTGACATCTAATCGGGATTATAGGCAATGGCTGAAAATCAATACTACGGCACTGGTCGCCGCAAAAGTTCCGCAGCTCGCGTTTTCATTAAACCGGGCAGTGGTAAAATCGTAATTAACCAGCGTTCTCTGGAACAATACTTCGGTCGCGAAACTGCCCGCATGGTAGTTCGCCAGCCGCTGGAACTGGTTGATATGGTAGAAAAACTGGATCTGTACATCACCGTTAAAGGTGGTGGTATCTCCGGTCAGGCAGGTGCGATCCGTCACGGTATCACCCGCGCGCTGATGGAGTACGACGAATCCCTGCGTTCTGAACTGCGTAAAGCTGGCTTCGTTACTCGTGACGCTCGTCAGGTTGAACGTAAGAAAGTGGGTCTGCGTAAAGCACGTCGTCGTCCACAGTTCTCCAAACGTTAATCTATTCTGCTTACGCAGAACGATTGGCGAAAAACCCGCTTCGGCGGGTTTTTTTATGGATAATGCGCAGGTTATCCACAGTAACATTTCATATATCTTCTCTTTTTCCACATTTCCGGCATCCCCTCACCACAAAGCCATCAAAATCTGGTAAACTATCATCCAATTTTATGCCCAAATATCGGTGAATACTCGATTTTTGTTCGATTCTTGAACAATGTGTTTTCTCTGGGATGGGCGATACATCATCTGGCTGGCCCCGTTGGGCTGGTAGCAGTAAAAATTCTGAATATACCTGGAGGTTTTCATGGCTGTCGCTGCCAACAAACGTTCGGTAATGACGCTGTTTTCTGGTCCTACTGACATTTATAGCCATCAGGTTCGTATCGTGCTGGCCGAGAAGGGTGTCAGTTTTGAGATCGAGCATGTGGAAAAGGATAACCCGCCTCAGGATCTGATCGATCTCAACCCGAGCCAAAGCGTACCGACGCTGGTGGATCGCGAGCTGACCCTGTGGGAATCCCGTATCATTATGGAATACCTGGATGAGCGTTTCCCGCATCCGCCGCTCATGCCTGTTTACCCTGTTGCGCGTGGTGAAAGCCGCCTGTACATGCAGCGTATCGAGAAAGACTGGTACTCGCTGATGAACGTTATCGTTAACGGTTCCTCTTCAGAAGCGGATGCTGCGCGTAAACAACTGCGTGAAGAGCTGCTGGCGATTGCGCCGGTATTTGGTCAAAAACCTTTCTTCCTGAGCGATGAGTTCAGCCTGGTAGATTGCTACCTGGCACCGCTGCTGTGGCGCCTGCCAACCCTGGGCGTAGAATTCAGCGGTCCTGGCGCGAAAGAGCTGAAAGGCTACATGACTCGCGTATTCGAACGCGACTCTTTCCTGGCATCCTTAACTGAACCGGAGCGCGAAATGCGTCTCGGCCGAGGCTAATGACTGTGGAAATGTCACAACTTTCACCACGCCGTCCGTATCTGCTGCGCGCCTTCTATGAATGGCTGCTGGATAACCAGCTCACGCCGCACCTGGTTGTGGATGTGACGTTGCCGGGCGTGCAGGTTCCAATGGAATACGCACGCGACGGACAGATTGTACTGAATATTGCGCCACGTGCAGTGGGTAACCTGGAACTGGCGAACGACGAAGTGCGCTTTAATGCGCGTTTCGGCGGCGTGCCGCGTCAGGTTTCCGTTCCGCTGGCTGCGGTTCTGGCTATCTACGCCCGTGAAAACGGTGCAGGTACCATGTTCGAACCGGAAGCGGCTTATGATGAAGAGGTCGCCAGCCTGAACGATGATGGGACATCCGATGAACGTGAAAGCGACACGGTAATGTCTGTGATTGATGGCGATAAACCCGATCATCACGACGACAATGACCCTGATGACGATCCGCCTCCGCGCGGTGGTCGTCCGGCACTCCGTGTCGTCAAATAAACTTCATAAAGCACAATATTTTTTCCGAACCTGCACAGCTGTGCAGGTTTTTTTATTTTCTGCATAAAATTACTCTCTAAAAAACTTGTGTCTTTGCAAAAGATATCGGTCTATTAATTGGCATGGGATTAATCTTGTTGGGTTATTTTCTGTAGGACAGTTAAATTTATCTTCAATAATGTTTTATTTTAATTTGATTGTATCCGATATCACCCTGTGAAAATATATATGTGCGTTAACAAAAACGGATTTTCTTTTAAGGACAAATTATGAATATCACTTTTAAAAAATTATTTTCATCTGCTGCTATTTGTGCAGCCCTCGCCATGTCAAATGCACACGCTGCTAATGATGTGACGTTGAAAGTTATTGGTAATATCGTTCCTGGTTCCTGCGTACCCTCACTGCCAAACGGTGGAGTGGTAGATTATGGCACAATGCCAGCTTCTACCATCAATCCAACTGGCACGGCGAATACACTGGTTCAGTTGGGGGCTAAAAGTATTACTCTCACTATTACCTGTGACAGCGATACCAGCGTTGGGGTGACTTCTACGGATAACCGCCATGATACTCGTGTGGGCCTGGGGAGCGCCGCTTATATTGAAAATGGGTTTTTCGATAATGTAAATGCTAACGCTTCAGGAAACGCCTATGGCTTGGGTAAAACGAGTGCGGGTGTGAATATTGGCTCCTATGTCATTGCAGCAGATCCCGTTAATACAACAACAGATGGTGTTGTCGCTGATCTCATTGCAGCCACAGGTACCGATACATCAAATTATACCTGGGTAAAATCCAGTACGGGTGCTTTTGCACCAGTTAACAGTGGCACAGGCCAGACACGTGTCTTTACGGCTGCTGCATCGGGAACCACCACACCAAAAGCTTTTAAAGTTATGAATATGCCGTTACGCATTACAACTGCGCTTCAGGACAACACTGTATTGGGTACAGGCGATACTATCACGCTTGACGGTAATGCCACGCTGAGCCTTGTTTATCTTTGATATTCGTTATTGCTAAATGCTGTAGAAAATAAATCGGGAAATGAAAATAATGGAATTTAAAAAAGTACTCTCGGCAGCAACCGTCGCCGTAGCCTTCGGTTTATCCGCTTTTGCTGCCCAGGCCGCTAACGATGTTACGCTGAAAGTTGTCGGTACGATTAACCCGGCTGCATGTACGCCGACCCTGCCTGATGGCGGCGTTGTAGATTATGGAACGGTACTGAACCAAAATATTGCACCGACCGGTGCGACAAACAAGCTGGTACAATTGGGGCAGAAAAGCATCACGCTAAATATCAGTTGCGAAAGCAACATGAGCGTTGCTTTTACCTCCACCGATAACCGCCTGGACAGTCGCGTTAACCTGTCTTCAACCGCGTTTATCGCAGGTAGCGGTACGGATAAATCAGACTTCAGCAACACCGCTGGTGCCTTTGGTCTGGGTAAAACCACCGCTGGCGTGAGCATTGGTGCTTACACCGTTGCCATCAATACTGAAGCGGTCACAGCGGATGGCGCGAATGTTGACACCCTGGTAACAGGGAGCATCACTGAAGGCCAGCGTTCCTGGGAGAAAGTTGCGCCAGGCCTGGGTTACCTCTGCTCGCTTAATGGCTGCACGGGCTACCAAAAAGCGAATACCGTAGCAACAGCCGGTACCACGCAGCCAAAAGCCTTCAAACAGCTTAGCGTGCCGTTGCTGGTTACCTCTGCAGTGCAGGATAACTCGGTATTAGGTACGACTGACGTAATTACGCTGGACGGTAACGCAACCATTAGTCTGGTATATCTCTAATAATTTAACGCTTAATTAACGTGGCAATGGTTAGAGTATTTAAAAGCCATTGTCACGCTTTTTTTGCATTAAAATAGCTTTCTCTGCCGCAAGAATAATAAAAATAATGCCGGTATGATTTTTATTTATTTATGTGAGTGGAAAGTCATGAAGAAAATTCTATATCTTGCGTTGTTGGCTGTAGCGACAAAGTGTTGTGCCACCGGTATGGTTCCAGAAACATCGGTTTTATTAGTCGATGCACAAAAAGGCGAAGCCAGTATGAATGTTAAAAATACGGATTCGCAACCTGCATTGCTTTATACAAACATTGTAGATTTACCTGATAGCGATAAATCTATTCGTTTAATCGTTTCTCAACCTGTAGTCCGTGTCGACGCCGGGGAAACACAGCGAATGCGTTTTCTGCTGCAAACCAGCAAACCCATGAAGTATGAAGAACTTAAACGCGTCACGTTCGAAGGCATTCCTCCAAAGGAGAAAGGAGAAGATAAAGTTGCGTTGACTATCCGCCAGGATCTTCCTGTTGTAATTCATCCTGCGGGTCTACCTGAGGAGACGCAGCCATGGAAATTTTTGACATGGAACAAAAAGGGTGATGGCCTGGTTATCAACAACCCCAGCGATTACGTTGTTCGTATAACGGCATCCTTTAAAACATTACCCTCAGGAAAAGCGGGTGTGCTGGATAAGACCTACATCCTTCCACACACCTCGATAAAAACAACATTACCAAATTTCTCTGATAATAAAGTTGAATTCTATCCGGCGAGTCGTTACGGCTATAAAGGGGATCGCTTTACTACAGATTTGAAGTAAGCCTCTATAAGGACAGCAAAGGATATGCAGCAAAAAACGTTACTCGCCTGTCTCATTGGCCTGGTCTGTTCTGGCCAGGCAATGGCTCAGCAGATGGAAACTGCTGCCATTAATTTTGATCAGGAAACGCTTCGTTCACTGGGGATAAACCCGGACGTATCAAATTATTTCTCTCGCAAGACGAAGTATTTACCGGGTAGCGTTTCCGTCGCCCTGAAGGTGAATGGTGATAATAAAGGCAACGTTATTGCTCGTTTCGACAACAACGGCGATCTCTGTTTCGACAAACCTTTTATGGAGCAGGCAGGATTAAAAGTTCCCTCTGACTATGAGTCCGGCTGCTACGATTATACCGGTCATATCCCGAGCGCTATTGTGGAGGCTTCGCCTGCGCAAGAATCTCTAAGTCTGGTTGTACCGGCGGATCGGATAGCAAACAGCGAATCGGATATCGGAGCTTATACTTCCGGTGGCACTGCTGCGCTGTTGAATTATTCTCTTCTCTCCTCGCGCAATGAGTTTGGTGACGGGCACTCTGACTATTCACAGGCCATGCTGGACGGTGGGGTCAATTTCGACGACTGGATCTTACGTACTCAGCAACTGCTGAGCCGGAGCGACGGAGAATTCGAGAGTAATAACTCGTCGACCTATTTGCAGCATACTTTTGTCCCCCTGAAAAGTACCCTGAGGGCGGGCGAGGTCAATATCAATAACTCCCTTCTTCAGGGAACGGGAATCTATGGTATCGAGCTTTCACCGGAAAGCGCCTTACAACAGGGCGGTAGCGGAGTGAGCGTGTCCGGTATCGCCAATACGCCTCAGGCCCGTATTGAAGTGCGTCAGCAAAATGTTCTGGTGTACAGCACACTGGTGCCGGTCGGGCCGTTTAATCTCACCGATGTGCCGGTACGTAACGGCGTTAGCGATCTGAACGTGACGGTAGTGGAAACCGATGGCAGCCAGCACAGCTATGTGGTGCCCGCAGCGCTGTATAACCAGAGCGCAGGGGCGCCTTCAGGATATCACTTTGCGCTGGGACGAGTGAGCGATAGCTATAGTGAAACGCCATGGGTAGCCAGCCTTTCTGGAGGCTGGAAACTAAGCGAACGGGTGAATGTCAACGCAGGCTCAATCGTAGGCGAAGATTACCAGGCTGTCGCCACCAGCCTTGATACAGTGCCGCTACCAGCCTGGCTTGTTTCACTCCAGGCGAACCAGTCCAACGATTCGAAAGATTCACTGAAAGGGCAGAGGTACACGCTATCGGCAACATGGAGTTCTGACCCCGCATTTGGCATGGGGGCTAACGCCTCTGTTACGCATAAATCGCAAGACTATCGCGAACTTTTTGAAGCACTGGATGATGATTTCGACAGCAGTAATAAAAATGAGTATTCCGCCGGGCTGACCTGGAGTGTGCCCTACTTAGGCACGCTTAGCACCAGCTACTACCAAACGCAGGGTTATGATAAGTCAGATGATTCCCGCTTCATCTCTGCGGGTTGGAACAAGTCATTCAAGTACGCCACGATTTCCATGAACTGGCAACATCAGTTGAGTGCAGATGAGGAGAATGAGGATGATGGCGATCTGTTCTACGTCAACCTCAGTATTCCTTTTGGTGCCAGCAATAGCGTTAGCCTGTACAGCCGTCATGATGACCATAAAACGCGGTATGGCGCCTCTGCGCTTGGCGTCGTAAGTGATACCACATCCTGGTCGCTGGGAGCTGAACACGATCAGGCCACGAATCGCGATAATGTAAACGGTGGGATAAGCAGCAACCTTCACTATACGCAGCTTGGCCTGAGCGCCAGTTCGGATAACGAGAATAGCCGCAGCTATTCAGGATCGCTACAGGGGGGCATCGCGGTTCATGGACAAGGCGTTACGTTCTCTCCATGGGCGATCCGCGACACGTTCGCGATCGCTGCTCTGGATAAACCCGTCTCCGGTGTGAGGATTGACACGCCCCAGGGGCCGGTATGGACCGACTTCCGTGGTCAGGCAGTGGTACCGTCAGTGGGAGCCTGGCGCCCAGCGCGGGTAGAAGTGGATACGGAAACATTGCCGAAAAATATGGATATCGGGAATGGAACCCGTGTCGTCACGCTTGGCAAAGGAGCGGTAGGGCATCTTGATTTTACTGCGTTAACCCAGCGACGTGCACTGGTGAACGTTACCCTGGCAAACGGTAAAAAGCTGCCGAAAGGGATCGCCCTTGAGGATTCGCACGGAAATTATCTTACGACCTCAGTGGATGACGGCGTGGTCTTTTTTAACGATGTTGAACCTGCTCAACAGGTGGTGGCAAAACTGGATAACGGCACCTGTGCATTTGGTCTGAAGCTTCCGAAAGAGGCAAATACCGATACATTCTATGAAACTGTCAATGAGGTGTGTAAATGAAGGCGCTTTTTTTAGCCGTGTGCGCAATGGCGTTTTCTCTGCATGCTATGGCTGACTGCCAGTTAGTATCAAGCCAGCAAAAACTCAGCTATGGCCGTATGAGTGCCGCAGAGCGCCAGGCGGAAGGGAACAGGTTGATTGAGATGCCGGAGAAACAGATTGTCCTGAACGTGATATGCGATGAACCGTCGCGTATTCGTCTCTTTCTGGGAAGTAACGTACCGAAAGGGCATGAATTTGGTTTTGGTGATAACGGCGTCATGCGCGTTACTGCCGCGCAGGCAACGGTGGACGATCGTACAGTCAATCTGGCGGCTATCCATGCCGGTGACCCGTGGGTTACCAATGGCGGCGTGAGAGAGATCGCGCCAGCGCTTAACGAAGGGATTGCGTTTATCAACGGTCAGGAGCTGCGGGGAAAAACGGCGTCTGTCACGCTTACCATCAAACCGCGCTTCAAAAGTAACCATATTACGGACAGAGAAGTGTGGCGCGGAAATTTACGCGTAAGGATGGATGTACAATGAAAAAGCGTATAGCGCTATTACTCTGCGGAATGTCTGCCGCTTCAGCGGTATGGGCAACTGATACGGTCAATATTGATGTGGATGTCACCGTTGACGCTGCCGCCTGTACACCGGCGTTGAGCAATGGCGGTGTGGCAGATTTCGGCACGCGCTATGCGGGGTCGCTCTCCTCCAGCGCATTCACACAGCTTGGTACTCGCGATCTTACACTATCGGTGACGTGTGAATCTTCTACGGGAGTTGCGATTACCGCGCGTGATACCCGTGCCAGTTCCGTGGTCGTTGGCAAAGATAAATCCGGGCAAGAAGGGGTAAAATTCCAGATAAATAACGGTGCCTATGTGCGTGATACGACCCGCCTGTTTGGTTTAGGATTGACCAGCGAGCAGAAGCCGATTGGCAGTTATGGGGTGCAAATTAACGCGGCAGGCGTGACGGCAGCCGACGAAAGTGCCGCTGTTCAGGTGGAGATCGCCGGGGCCGCGACCAAAAATGGTCCATGGACGCGCACGACGCTATTGCCCTTGCCGACCCAGCAGGACTTTTTCTATACGTTTGTGCAAAAAGGCACGGATATTCCGCAGCCGATCTCATCGGCGGTTGTTCCGCTACAGGTGAGCGCCGCTGTCGCCAACGGGCTTGGCAGCGGGCAAGAGATCAAGCTGGACGGCGAGGCGGTGATTACGCTGGTCTATTTATAATCTCTTTTCTGTAAAAGAATATCGAAAATAGACGCGCCAGTTCACCACTGGCGCCGCGCTTACCAGGTCTGCAAAGAGGCTGCGATTTGTAGACCTGATAAAGCGTAAACAGGCTGATACGTCTCCGGATGAGATTTCCTGAAGCGATAATTACCGTTTAAAGGTCACCGCTTCCGGCTGCGTCAGATGCAGCGTTGTCTGGCTGGGTACCGTCTCGGCGATAACCCGCCCGTGACGAACAGAATAACGCGCAGGCGTCTGGCGACGAACCGCATCAAAGCCATTTTCGGCCGGTAAAACAACCAGGTTCGCAGAATTACCCACCTTCACGCCGTAGTCCTGCAGGTTGAGCGTTTTCGCGCTGTGGGTGGTGATCAGATTCAGCCCGTCGTTAATCTGCCCGTACCCCATCAGCTGGCAGACGTGTAAACCCATATGCAGCACCTGCAACATATTGGCGGTGCCCAGGGGATACCACGGATCGAAAACGTCATCATGCCCAAAGCAGACGTTGATCCCCGCCTCCAGCATCTCTTTCACGCGCGTTACGCCGCGGCGCTTAGGATAGGTGTCGAAACGGCCCTGAAGGTGGATGTTCACCAGCGGATTGGCGACGAAGTTGATGCCCGACATTTTCAGCAAACGAAACAGGCGGGACGCGTAGGCGCCATTATAGGAGTGCATCGCTGTGGTATGGCTGGCGGTAACGCGCGCGCCCATCCCATCACGGTGCGCCAGCGCGGCGACGGTTTCCACGAAGCGCGACTGTTCATCATCGATTTCGTCGCAGTGTACGTCGATCAGCCTGTCGTACTTCTGCGCCAGTGCGAAGGTTTTGTGCAACGACTCCACACCATACTCGCGGGTAAATTCAAAGTGCGGAATTGCGCCAATAACGTCCGCCCCCATACGCACCGCCTCTTCCAGCAACGCTTCACCGTTGGGATAAGAAAGAATGCCCTCCTGGGGGAACGCCACGATTTGCAGATCGACCCACGGGGCGACCTCCTGCTTCACTTCCAGCATCGCTTTCAGCGCCGTCAGCGTGGGATCGGAGACGTCAACGTGAGTACGCACATGCTGAATGCCGTTGGCCATCTGCCATTTCAGCGTCTGCATTGCGCGGGTCTTAACATCTTCGTGGGTGAGCAGCGCCTTACGTTCAGCCCAGCGCTCAATCCCCTCGAATAAGGTACCAGACTGGTTCCAGCTCGGTTCACCAGCCGTTTGAGTGGTATCCAGATGGATATGCGGCTCAACGAAAGGGGGAATGACCAGCCCGCCTTCAGCATCAAGCACCTGGCCCGCAGGTGACGATGCCGCGTCCTGCGGTTCAATACGGCTAAAGCGCCCGTTTTCAATTGCGATCTGCCATAACCCCTCTTGCCCCTGTAAACGGGCCTGACGAATGGTGAGGGTATTATTCTGCATGGGGAGCCTCCGGGGCGGTAGCAAAGGTACGTCTGACTAAGGGGGTTAACAGAAGGTAGCTGAATACGCCACCGAGGACCGCATTCACCGGCACTATACCGGGAATAATATTCCCGGCAGCCACGCCGAGCGCGACCGAAAGAATGGCTACCCAGTTGACCGGCACAAAGGTAGCGCTATGGAAGCTGGCGTAGCGGCGGCGGTTGATCAGATAGTCGGCGATAATCACCCCACCGACGGGAGGGATCGCCGCCGACAGAAAGGTGAGCCAGCCGACAAAGTTATTGTACAGCCACAGCGCGCAGAGCGTGCCGATAATACCGTTAACCACCGACAGCGTGCGGCTGGAAAGGCCGGTCACGTTGGCAAAGCCCAGACCCGACGCATAGAGCGCGTTGTCGTTGGTTGTCCAGATGTTCAGGCCGAGAACGATAATGGCGGGCAGCAGTAGCCCCTGAGCGATCATCACGTCCGAGATATCCGCCTGTCCAACTGCCGCGGCGCCTGCCGCACCGAAGATAAACATCAGCGAGTTGCCAAGGAAAAACGCCACCATTGCCACCACCACGGCGCCTTTCGCGTTACGCCCAAAGCGGACGAAGTCGGCGGTCAGCGTTCCGGCGCTGATGAAGGAGCCGACGACCAGCGCCAGCGCGCCTGAAAAACTGAGCGGGGTCTGTGGCACCATCGCTTTTAAATGATCCAGCCCGCCCACGCCGTGCACCGCCAGCCAGACGGAGTAGCTGCCGAGGATAACTATCGCGGGAACGGCGATGATCGACAGAATCGTCAGCGCTGAGATACCAAAGAAGATGGTCATGGTCATCAACAGACCGGATACCGCGATCAGGATATTGACGTCGATGCCCGTGGCTTTACTCACCGGGATGGCAAACATCGCTACGCCGACGCCAAACCATCCTACCTGCGTACCGCCTAAAAGCATGGAGGGAAGCCAGGAACCTTTTATACCGAACGAGTAACGCGCAAGAAGATGGGTTGAGAGGCCGGTTTTTGCGCCAATGTAGCCAAGAAAAGCAGTGTAAATACCGAGGAGGAGATTGCCGAAGAGAACTGCGAGGAAGAAATCATTATAGGAAAGACCGGTACCGAGCGTACCTCCGGTCCACATACTGGCGGAAAAAAAGGTTAACCCTAACATCACAAAAGTGAGTGGAATCACGCCTTTCCGCGCCGCCAGAGGGACGGGGCCCTGGCTATAATTGTTATCTTGCGACACAACGCCCCCTTGAATTTTGGCCAAAAAATCCGCCGCATAATATACATTTTTTTTATGAAAGCAAACGTTTACGTCAGGATTTACGCTGCTTTTTTGCTTAAAAAGGTATCATTAACTTAAGGGCAGGCTACTGAAAACAGGCTCCCCAGCGTTCCGCTTTATGCTTCTGCCGGGGAGTCAGAGGGGCTTACACTTCCAGGAAGTTCATGATCCCGTCAGCCGCTTTACGGCCTTCGGCAATCGCCGTGACCACCAGGTCAGAGCCGCGAACGATGTCGCCACCGGCGAAGATTTTCGGGTTGCTGGTCTGGAACGCGTTGTCGCTGCCTTCCGGCGCAATTATGCGGCCCTGAGAGTCCAGCTCTACGCTGTGCTTCGCCAGCCACTCCATGCTGTGAGGACGGAAACCAAACGCCATCACCACGGCGTCAGCCGGGATCACGTGTTCAGAACCGGCCACGATCTCCGCGCGACGACGGCCTTTCGCATCCGGCGCGCCCATCTCCGTGCGCGCCATCTTCACGCCGCTCACTCTACCGTTGGCATTCACCTCAATACCCAGAGGCTGGATGTTGAACTGGAACTCCACGCCCTCTTCACGCGCGTTTTTCACTTCGCGCTTAGAGCCCGGCATGTTCTCTTCGTCACGACGGTAGGCGCAGATGACGTGCGCCGCGTTCTGACGAATGGAGGTACGCACGCAGTCCATCGCGGTATCACCGCCGCCCAGCACCACCACGCGTTTGCCTTCCATGCTGACGAACGGCTCATCGGCGGTCTCACCGTAGCCCATGATCTGCCTGGTGTTGGCAATCAGGAACGGCAGCGCGTCGTACACGCCCGGCGCATCTTCGTTCTCCAGACCACCGCGCATGGACTGATAAGTACCCACGCCCAGGAACACGGCGTCGTAATCCTTCAGCAGGTCGTCGAGCTGCACGTCACGGCCCACTTCCACGTTCAGTTTGAACTCAATGCCCATGCCGGTGAAGATTTCGCGGCGGCGGGTCATCACCTCTTTCTCCAGCTTGAAGGCCGGGATACCGAAGGTCAGCAGGCCGCCAATCTCCGGGTGGCGATCAAAGACCACCGCTTTCACGCCGTTACGGGTCAGCACGTCCGCACAGGCAAGGCCTGCCGGGCCCGCGCCAATAATCGCCACGCGCTTGTCGGTTTGACGCACACCGGTCATATCCGGACGCCAGCCCATTTCGAACGCTTTATCGTTGATATAACGTTCGATGTTGCCGATGGTCACCGCGCCAAACTCGTCGTTCAGCGTACAGGAGCCTTCACACAGACGATCCTGAGGGCACACGCGGCCGCACACTTCCGGCAGGGTGTTGGTCTGATGAGACAGCTCGGCGGCTTCAAAAATACGCCCTTCGTTGGCCAGCTTCAGCCAGTTCGGGATGTAGTTATGGACCGGACACTTCCATTCGCAGTAAGGGTTACCGCAGGACAGGCAGCGGTCTGCCTGTGCTTTGGCCTGGCCTTCTGAAAACGGCTCGTAGATTTCAACAAATTCAATTTTACGGATCTTCAGCGGTTTCTTTGGCGGATCAACACGCTGAAGGTCGATAAACTGGTAAACGTTCTGGCTCATCTGAATTCCTTACTGCGCCTGCACGCGCAGCTCTGCTGCGCTACGACTACGGTGACCCAACAGGGCTTTAACATCGCTGGACTTCGGCTTAACCAGCGCGAATTTCGCAGAGAAGGCTGGCCAGTTCGCCAGGATCTCTTCGCCGCGCGAAGAACCGGTATGCTGCACGTGTTCGGTAATTAAGCCGCGCAGGTGTTCTTCGTGGATGGCCAGCGAATCAACGTCCAGCACTTCCACCAGTTCCGGGTTCACGCGTTTGCGGAACTCACCGTCTTCATCCAGGACGTAGGCAAAACCGCCCGTCATGCCCGCGCCAAAGTTCACGCCGGTTTTACCCAGGACGCACACAATTCCGCCCGTCATGTATTCACAGCCGTTATCGCCGATGCCTTCCACCACGGTGATGGCACCGGAGTTACGCACCGCAAAACGCTCGCCCGCACGGCCCGCGGCAAACAGACGACCGCCGGTTGCACCGTACAGACAGGTATTGCCGATGATGCTTGCTTCATGGCTGCGGAAGGCTGAACCAACCGGAGGACGCACCGCCAGCAGACCGCCCGCCATGCCTTTTCCGACGTAGTCGTTGGCATCACCGGTCAGGTATAACTCAACGCCGCCCGCGTTCCACACACCGAAGCTCTGACCCGCGGTACCGCTGAAGTGCGCGGTAATCGGATCCGACGCCAGGCCCTGGTCACCGTGCGTTTGCGCGATGTAACCGGAGAGGGATGCACCCACGGAACGATCGGTGTTGCGGATATCAAACCAGAACGTTTTGCTCTGCTTCTCATCCACGTACGGCTTCGCCTGTTGCAGCAGCTGCGCGTTCAGCACGCCGTTGTCGAACGGCGGGTTGTTCTCGGTGCAGTAAACCGCTTTGCCAGGATGCGGCTGAGCGGTTTCCAGCAGCTTAGACAGCTCCAGCTTCTGCTGCTTGGCCGTGAAGCCCTCAAGCTCTTTCAGCAGGTCGGTACGGCCAATCAGATCCACCAGACGCTTCACGCCCAGCTGCGCCATCAGCTCGCGGGTTTCACGGGCGATGAAGTCAAAGTAGTTAGTCACTTTGAACGGGAGGCCGTGATAGTGATTCTTACGCAGCTTTTCGTCCTGGGTAGCAACGCCCGTTGCGCAGTTGTTCAGGTGGCAAATACGCAGGTATTTACAGCCGAGCGCAACCATCGGGCCGGTACCGAAGCCGAAGCTTTCCGCACCCAGAATCGCCGCTTTGATGATGTCGAGGCCGGTTTTCAGCCCGCCGTCTACCTGCAAACGGATCTTGTGACGCAGGCCGTTGGCGACCAGCGCCTGCTGGGTTTCCACCAGACCAAGCTCCCACGGACAACCCGCGTATTTTACGGAGGAGAGCGGGCTTGCGCCGGTGCCGCCGTCGTAGCCGGCGATGGTGATCAGATCCGCATAGGCTTTCGCCACGCCGGTGGCGATGGTGCCAACGCCCGGCTCGGAAACCAGCTTCACGGAGATCATCGCTTTCGGGTTGACCTGTTTCAGGTCGAAAATCAGCTGCGCCAGATCCTCGATAGAGTAAATATCGTGGTGCGGCGGCGGGGAGATCAGCGTCACGCCCGGCACCGAGTAGCGAAGCTTAGCGATGTACGGGGTGACTTTATCACCCGGCAGCTGACCGCCTTCACCCGGTTTCGCACCCTGCGCGACCTTAATCTGGATCACGTCGGCGTTAACCAGGTACGCAGGCGTTACGCCGAAACGGCCGGACGCTACCTGCTTGATACGGGACACTTTATTGGTGCCGTAACGGGCAGGATCTTCACCGCCTTCGCCGGAGTTGGAGTTGCCGCCGATGCTGTTCATGGCTTCCGCCAGCGCTTCGTGGGCTTCCGGGCTCAGCGCGCCGATGGACATCGCCGCGGTATCGAAACGTTTGAACAGCTCAGATGCGGGTTCAACCTCGTCAATGCTGACCGCTTCCTCACCCGGATTGAGGGCAATGAGATCGCGCAGCGTCGCCGCCGGACGGTTGTTCACCAGCTCAGCATACTGCTGATAATCGCTGTACTCGCCGCTTTGCACCGCCTGTTGCAGTGTGCGCACCACGTCCGGGTTATAAGCGTGATACTCACCCCCGTGAACGTATTTCAGCAGACCGCCCTGTTCCAGCGGCTTACGTGCCAGCCAGGCGCGTTTCGACAGGTTCACCAGATCCTGCTGGAAGTCAGCAAAGCCTGCGCCACCAATACGGCTGATCACGCCCTGGAAGCAGAGGTTGGCAACGTCGTCATGCAGACCGACCGCTTCAAACAGCTTCGAGCAGCGGTAAGAGGCGATGGTCGAGATGCCCATTTTGGACATGATCTTGTACAGACCTTTGTTGATGCCGTTACGGTAGTTCAGCATCACAGCACGGTAGTCTTTATCGATCGCGCGGGTATCCACCAGGCGGGCCAGCGTTTCGTAGGCCAGATACGGGTAGATCGCCGTGGCGCCAAAGCCTAACAGCACCGCAAAGTGGTGCGGGTCGCGCGCGCTCGCAGTTTCAACGATGATGTTGGCATCGCAGCGCAGGCTCTTGTCCACCAGACGCGTCTGGATAGCCCCCACCGCCATGGGTGCAGGCACCGGCAGACGGTTTTTCGCGATGTTGCGGTCAGACAGCACCAGCAGAACGGTGCCGTTACGCACCATCTGCTCGGCTTTGTCGCACAGCGCGTTCACCGTCTCTTCGAGGCTCGTTTCGGTCACGTCGAAGGTGATATCGAGCGTGTCGGCGCGATAGTGCTCCTCGGTCATGGTGGTGAGCTGTTTGAAATCGGAGTACAGCAGGATCGGTGATTTAAAGGTCAGACGGTGCGCCTGGCCTTCGGCTTCACAGAATACGTTCATCTCACGGCCGATGCTGGTGGCCAGCGACATGACGTGGGCTTCGCGCAGCGGATCGATTGGCGGGTTGGTGACCTGCGCAAACTGCTGGCGGAAGTAGTCGTAAATAATGCGTGGCTGGCTGGAGAGCACAGCAAACGGGGTATCGTCACCCATTGAGCCGACCGCTTCCTGGCCGTTTTCGCCGAGCACGCGAATAACCGAGTCCAGCTCTTCCGCGCTGTAGTTAAACTGCTTCTGGAAGCTCGCGAGGGTGTCATCGTCCAGCTCGCGGCTACCCACTTCTTCGTCTGACAGATCTTCAAACGGCACCAGACGACGTACGTTTTTCTCCATCCACTCTTTGTACGGATGGCGGCTCTTCAGATCGTTGTCGGTTTCAGCAGAGTGCAGAATACGCCCACCGCGGGTGTCAATCACCATCAGCTCGCCCGGTCCGACGCGGCCTTTCTCGACCACTTCGTCTGGCTGGTAATCCCAGATACCCACTTCAGAGGCACAGGTGATGAGCTTGTCTTTGGTAATGACATAGCGCGCCGGACGCAGACCGTTACGGTCCAGGTTACAGGCGGCAAAACGTCCGTCGGACATAACGATGCCTGCCGGGCCATCCCACGGCTCCATGTGCATGGAGTTAAAGTCAAAGAACGCGCGCAGCTCAGGGTCCATATCCGGGTTGTTCTGCCAGGCCGGCGGTACAAGCAGACGCATGGCGCGCACGATATCCATCCCGCCCGCCAGCAGCAGTTCCAGCATGTTATCCATGGAGCTGGAGTCCGAGCCGGTTTCGTTCACGAACGGCGCGGCATCGTGCAGGTCCGGGATCAGCGGCGTCTGGAATTTATAGGTACGGGCGCGGGCCCACTGGCGGTTGCCGGTGATGGTGTTGATCTCGCCGTTATGCGCCAGGTAGCGGAACGGCTGCGCCAGCGGCCAGCGTGGAACGGTGTTGGTGGAGAAGCGCTGGTGGAACAGGCAAATGGCCGATTCCAGACGCAGGTCCGCCAGGTCCAGGTAGAAGCGCGGCAGGTCAGCCGGCATGCACAGACCTTTATAGATGTTCACCAGGTTAGAGAGGCTACAGACGTAGAACTCTTTATCGTCCTGAAGACGTTTTTCAATGCGGCGGCGGGCAATAAACAGACGGCGTTCCATATCACGCGGACGCCAGCCCGCAGGCGCGTTGACGAAAATCTGTTCAATACGAGGCAGCGAGGAGAGGGCGATTTCACCGAGCACCCCTTCGTTGGTTGGCACATCGCGCCAGCCGACAATCGACAGGGTTTCACGCTGAAGTTCTTCTTCAACGATGCGGCGTGACGCGGCAGCTTTTTCAGGATCCTGATTCAGGAACAGCATACCGACAGCGTAGTTTTTAGCTAAACGCCAGCCGCGCTCTTCCGCCACGATGCGGAAGAAACGATCCGGTTTTTGCAGCAGCAGACCGCAACCGTCGCCGGTTTTACCATCGGCAAGGATGGCGCCACGGTGCTGCATACGGGCCAGTGCGTGAATAGCAGTACGCACTACCTTGTGGCTAGGTTCGCCTTCTATGTGGGCGATCAGGCCGAAACCACAGTTATCCTTCTCAAGGGATTTATCGTACAACATATCAGTGAACCTCCCCAGGCTCGTCGGGCTTCCCACTGAACTTTACCGTGGCGCACAGGCGCAGAAAGAGCATGGCGACGGGGTTAGCGTTTCATACGCGGACCTCGCATTCGCCCTCTTTTTCATCCTTTCGCGCAGGTAAACAAGTTTGAGGACTTGCTTCAGAGGGAATCTCAATTACTGCATAAATATGATGAGCAGGCCGCTCATCCAGAAAGCTTCCAGCGGATTTCCAACTTATCGGGAATTGGTACACAGGTCAAATGGCAATCTTATTTATACAAAAATGTGCTAAAGAGTGCTCATATTGTTGTTTTTATTGATTATTTCACTATTTTTACAACCACTTAAAGCGCCGGGAAGGTGCAGGGGAGTGTGATCTGACTCACTATATGAAAGCGGTATTATCAATGCAGCGTGCTGAAATGCAGATTTATAGCAGAATAATAATCTGGGGTGGCATTCAAACCCGCATAAAATCACTGTTTTTCAGACCTGGCGCTATAAATGAAAAAAACCATCAGAACATAAGGAAAAGTAATTACGTGCAGGGTGAATGAAATCTCGGTAATCGTGATTATTTATTCAAATAGATAAAGGCCGTCCAGGGCGATTGATCCAGGTCATCGCCGACAGAGGCTAAAAATGGCAGGCTTGTCCCCTTTCTTCGGGACGGTCTATCAGATTATGCAGTTACAGAAATTAGTCAATATGTTTGGTGGGGATCTTTTGCAGCGCTACGGACAAAAGGTTCACAAACTGACGCTGCACGGCGGCTTTAGCTGTCCGAACCGCGATGGCACCATCGGGCGTGGTGGCTGCACCTTCTGTAACGTGGCCTCGTTTGCTGATGAAGCCCAACAGCATAAATCTATCGCTGAACAGCTCGCCCATCAGGCGAGTCTGGTGAACCGCGCGAAGCAATATCTGGCCTATTTCCAGGCCTACACCAGCACGTGGGCGGAGGTGCAGGTGCTGCGCGCTATGTATCAACAGGCGGTTGCTCAAGCGAACATTGTCGGGCTGTGCGTGGGGACGCGTCCGGACTGCGTGCCGGACGCCGTGCTGGATTTACTTAGCGAGTACAAAGAGAAGGGCTACGAGATCTGGCTGGAGCTGGGCTTGCAGACCGCGCACGACAAAACCCTGCACCGTATCAATCGCGGGCATGATTTTGCCTGCTACCAGCGCACCACGCGTCTCGCCCGCGAGCGTGGATTAAAAGTCTGCTCGCATCTGATTGTCGGCTTGCCGGGAGAAGGGCAGCAGCATGGTCTTGAAACGCTGGAAAAAGTCGTCGAGACCGGCGTGGACGGCATTAAGCTGCACCCGCTGCATATTGTTACGGGAAGCATTATGGCGAAAGCCTGGGAAGCGGGGCGGTTAAGTGGTATCGAACTCGACGACTATACGGTGACGGCGGGGGAGATGATTCGCCACACGCCGCCGGAGATTGTTTACCACCGCATCTCGGCAAGCGCCCGCCGCCCAACGCTTCTGGCACCGCTCTGGTGTGAGAACCGCTGGACGGGGATGCTGGAAATCGACCGCTATCTACAGGAGAACGGCGTACAGGGGTCGGCGCTTGGCCGCCCGTGGGTTCCACCGCTACCGGCGACGGCCGCCTAACAGACTTCCCAGCATGCCGCGCACTATCTGGTTGGTAATCTGACGCGTCGCGCTTTTTGCCATGGTCTGCACCACGCCATCGCGTTTGCCGCCGCGCGGCCCGGTGCTGCCGAACAGAATATCTTTCAGCCCGCCGAGAATGCCGTCGTCCACGGCTACAGATTGCCCTTTGGCGGCAGGCGCATTCTGCGATTCGGCAGTCGCCTGCACCCCTTTTTGCAGCATCTCGAACGCGGATTCTCGATCCACCTCGTCTTCATACTTCCCGTACACCGGGGAGTGGTTGATCAGGCCGTTGCGTTCATCGTCCGTTACTGGCCCCATGCGCGAGCAGGGCGCAATCACCATCGCGCGCTCGACAACTGTCGGGCTGCCTTTTGCATCGAGGAACGAAATCAGCGCTTCACCGGTGCCCAGCGCCTGAATGGCGTTTTCGGTATCAAAGGCCGGATTGGCACGCATGGTTTGCGCCGCGGCTTTCACCGCTTTCTGATCTTTTGGCGTAAAGGCGCGCAGGGCGTGCTGCACGCGGTTACCCAGTTGCCCCAGTACGTTGTCCGGAATATCCGACGGGTTTTGCGACACAAACCAGACCCCGACGCCTTTGGAGCGGATCAGGCGGATAACCTGTTCAATTTTATCCAGCAGCACCTGCGGCGCGTCGTTAAACAACAGGTGCGCTTCGTCAAAGAAGAACACCAGTTTGGGTTTTTCCAGATCGCCTGCTTCCGGCAGTTGTTCGTAGAGTTCAGAGAGCATCCACAGCAGGCTGGCGGCGTAGAGCTTCGGCATCTGGTAGAGCTTCTCTGCGCTCAGAATGTTGATGATGCCTTTGCCGCTGCTGTCGGTGCGCATCCTGTCTTTGATATCCAGCATTGGCTCGCCGAAGAAATGCTCGGCGCCCTGTTGCTCCAGCGTCAGGAGCCCGCGCTGAATGGCGCCCACCGAGGCGCTGCTGATATTGCCGTACTGGTTCTGGAAGGATTTGGCGTTATCGCCAATGTACTGGGTGATGGCGCGCAGATCTTTGAAGTCGAGCAGCAGTAAGCCCTGATCGTCGGCGATACGGAAAATAATGTTCAGCACCCCGGACTGCACGTCGTTAAGATTAAGCAGACGGGCCAGCAGCAAAGGGCCGAGGTCGGAGACGGTGGCGCGCACCGGATGCCCTTTTTCGCCGAAGATATCCCAGACCACCACTGGATTACCGTGCGGCGTCCAGTCCGTGATGCCGATATTTTTCAGGCGCTCGAGCAGTTTTTCTGACGCCGTGCCTTCCTGAGCCACCCCGGTTAAATCGCCCTTCACGTCAGCCATAAAAACCGGCACGCCAGCCTCGGACAACGACTCAGCCAGCTTCTGCAGGGTGACGGTTTTTCCCGTCCCGGTCGCGCCTGTGATCAGGCCATGACGGTTCGCCATCGCGGGCAGTAAAAACAGCTCTTTTTCCAGCGTCCTGGCGATTAACAATGGTGTACTCATGATGCACGTCCTCTCGTAGTCCTGGGTGGAGTATAGGCAACCTGACGGCAAAATGTCTGCGTAAATTCCTCACTTTGCGGCGCATTATCCAGTGCGGACTATGCTTTTGCATACGGTAAACAAAATTTTGGGAAACTATGTCCAGATTCTTTTTTAACGACCGCAAACAGCTTGTCAACGATGCCATTGAAGGCATACTTCTCTCCGCGCCGCACGGTAATCTCGTCAAACTGGATATCGATCCGGCCATCCGCGTGGTGGCACGCGGCGACTGGGATAAAAGCCGCGTGGCGGTGATCTCCGGTGGCGGCTCCGGCCATGAACCGGCACATGCCGGGTTCGTCGGTAAAGGCATGCTTACCGCAGCGGTGTGTGGCGATTTGTTCGCCTCCCCAAGCGTGGATGCGGTCCTCAATGCCATTGTGGCGGTGACGGGCGATCGTGGCTGCCTGCTGATTGTGAAAAACTACACCGGCGACCGGCTTAACTTTGGCCTGGCAGCGGAAAAAGCCAAACGCTACGGCCTGAAGGTGGAGATGGTTATCGTCGCGGATGATATTGCCCTGCCGGATAACAAGCAGCCGCGTGGTATCGCGGGAACGGCGCTGGTGCATAAGATTGCGGGATATGCGGCAGAGCAGGGGAAATCGCTAAACGACGTGCGGGATATAGCGCAACAGGCCTGCGATAACCTCTGGAGCCTGGGCGTGGCGATGCAAACGTGCAACCTGCCGGGCAGCGATGATGAAGAGGGGCGCATAAAACAAGGCCATGTCGAGCTGGGTTTGGGCATTCACGGCGAGCCGGGAGCTTCCGTCGTGGATACGCAAAACAGCAAAGCCATTATCGACACGCTGGTGACGCCGTTACGCGCGCAGGCGGGGGACGGGCGCTTTGCGGTGCTGATCAACAACCTCGGCGGCGTGTCAGCGCTGGAGATGGCTCTGCTCACCAAAGAGCTGGCGCATTCGGCGCTGAAAGAGAACATTGCGTATCTGATTGGCCCGGCGCCGCTGGTGAGTGCGCTGGATATGAAAGGGTTTTCGCTAACGCTGTTAAAGCTCAGCGATTTCTTCGAGAAGGCGATACACGCCGAGGTCGAGACGCTGGGCTGGCAGAAGCCCGTCGCGTTCGCGCCCCTGCGTACCGTCCCCCATAGCGCCCTTCATGACCGCGTGGAATATACCCCATCGGACAATCCGCAGGTGAGCGAGGCCGTCGCTTCGGTAACGAAGACATTGATCCAGCTGGAAAACCGCCTCAACGCGCTGGATGCCAAAGTAGGCGATGGCGATACGGGCTCCACCTTTGCGCAAGGGGCGCGGGATATTGCGCAGCGACTTGAGGAGAACAACCTGCCCCTTAACGACGTGCCGACATTACTCCTGCTGGTGGGGGAGCGGCTGGCTACGGTAATGGGCGGGTCGAGCGGGGTGCTGATGTCGATCTTCTTCACGGCGGCAGGACAAAAGCTTCACGATGGACAGCCGCTACCAGAAGCATTGTTGAGCGGACTGGCGCAGATGAAGCAGTATGGCGGGGCCGATCTTGGGGATCGCACGCTGATCGACGCCCTGCAACCGGCGCTGGAGGCGTTAAGGGATGGCGATCTGCGGACGGCGGCGCAGGCTGCGCAGCAGGGTGCCGAAGCAACGGCGAAAATGGCGAAAGCCGGCGCGGGACGCTCGTCGTATGTCAATAAAGAGAACCTGGATGGGGTGATGGATCCGGGAGCGGTCGCGGTGGCGGAAGTACTTAACGTATTGGCGCGGCAGTGAAAGTAGGCCGGGTCAGGCGAAGCCACCACCCGGCAAACTCACATCAGAAATCCGCTTTCAACACCACGCGGTAGCGGGCTTTGCCGTCGCGCACGTGCTGGATTGCTTCGTTGATTTTTGACATCGGATACAGTTCGGTGGTCGGCGCCACTTTTGTGCGTCCGGCAAACTTCATCAGCTTGCGTAACTCATATGGCGTGCCGGTAGCAGATCCGGATACGCTGCGATCGCCGCCGATCAGGGTAAACGCCGGAACCGGCAGCGGCTTCATCACCGCACCCACGGTGTGGAAGTTACCACCGTAGGCCAGGGCCTCAAAGTACGGCTGCCAGTCGAGATCGACGTTGACGGTGTTGATGATCAGGTCAAACTGGCCTGCCAGGGCGGTGAGCGCCTCGGGATCGCGACTGTTCACCACTTTATCCGCACCCATCGCCAGCACTTCCTGCTCTTTCGCCGGGTTAGAGCTGAACGCCGTCACTTCACAGCCCATCGCGTGCAGCAGTTTGATGGCAATATGCCCCAGCCCGCCAATACCGATCACGCCCACGCGGCTGGTGGCAGTTACGTGATGCATCAGTAGCGGTTTAAATACGGTGATACCGCCACACAGTAGCGGACCTGCTGATTCAATATCAATGCTGTCCGGCAGCGGGATAACCCATTGCCAGTCGGCGCGTAGTTTATCGGCGAAACCACCCTTGTTCAGGATGGTCGGCGTAGCGCCCTCAAGGCAGTTGATCTGGTTACCGCTAATACAGGCGTCGCAGTGGCCGCAGCTGCGTGCCGTCCAGCCGATACCCACGCGCTGGCCCACTTTCAGCCCTTTGTCCTGCGCGGCGCTGCCGAGCGCAACGACGCGGCCAATGACTTCGTGCCCGGCAACCAGCGGATAGCTGGAAAAGCCCCATTCATTGTCGATCATCGAGAGGTCTGAATGGCAGATCCCGCAGTAATCCACCTGTACTTCGACGTCTTCCGCTTTTAGTTCGCCCGCATCGTACTCGTACAGCTCAAGTTCTGCACCCGCCTGCGGTGCGGCGTAGCTTTTTATCTTCGACATCGCGTTTCCCCTGTTTTGGTGTGAACTGTGAGTGTAGAGCATTCAGTTTACAGACGCTTAACAGAAGACGGCAGGAACAAAACTTACAGACTTTTCAGCATCCTGACTTCGCAGTCCACGTGGCCCGTGCAGCCCAGTGGGGCATCGATATGCTCAAAGCCCAGATGCTCATACAGGCCAATGGCCTCTTTAAGGAAAGCGGTGGTTTCAAGGTAGCAACGTTTAAAGCCCTGTGAGCGTGCATGTTCCAGGGCGACCAGCGCCAGCTTTTTCGCCAGGCCTTGTCCGCGTATCGTTGGCAGGAAATACATTTTCTGAAGTTCACAGATATCCGGCTCGCTGCAGAGCAGGGGGGCAATGCCGCCGCCGCCCACGACCTGGCCGTCCTGCTCGATGACCCAATAGGCATGGCCCGGCTGGCTGTACAGCTGAAAAAGTTCGTCCAGATTGGGATCGGCCACGGTGTAGCCTTTGTCGGCGGTCAGGCCATATTCGGCCGATACCGTGCGGATAACGGCGGCGATAGCCGGGTTGTCCTGCTCAGTGATCCGACGCATTGTCGTCGCGACGGGGGTAATCACGCTCATAGCATTACTCATGACAAAAATTGACACACAACTGCTGTTAATAGCACCGCAGAAAGGGGAGTGCAAGCGAGGAGTTTTCAGGAAGGATACCCCTTACGCCCTGAAGCGTAAGGGGTAAAAGCATTACAGGGCTGCAATAACCGCCTGCTGCTCGATCAGTTTGGTCTTCGCATCGGCGAAGGCAACCAGACGCTCACGCTCTTTGGCGATGACCGCTTCCGGCGCGCGGGCCACAAAGCCCTCGTTCGCCAGTTTGCTTTCGATTTTGCCAATTTCCACGTCGACTTTCGCCACTTCTTTCGCCAGACGAGCCAGCTCAGCGTCTTTGTCGATCAGGCCCGCCATCGGGATCAACAGCTCCGCGCCGTCGATAATTTTGGTCACGGAAACCGGACCTTTATCATCGGCAGGCAGCACGGTGATGCTTTCCAGACGCGCCATGGTTTTCAGGAAGGTGTTGTTCTCGGTGACGCGACGAACGGCAGCTTCGCTGCAACCGCGCAGCAGCAGCTCCAGTGGTTTACCCGGAGCGATGTTCATTTCCGCGCGGATGTTACGTACCGCAACGATCGCCTGTTTCAGCCACTCGGTATCCGCAGACGCGGCTTCATCCACTTTCGCGGCATCGAATGCTGGGAACGGCTGGAGCATGATGGTATCGGCGTTTATACCGGCAATTACCTTCACGCGCTGCCAGATGGTTTCGGTGATGAACGGAATGATCGGGTGCGCAAGGCGCAGCAGACCTTCCAGGACGGTAATCAGCGTATTACGCGTACCGCGCAGCTCCGCCTCAGTGCCGCCGTTCATGACCGGCTTCGCCAGCTCCAGATACCAGTCACAGAACTGGTTCCAGGTAAATTCGTACAGGATGCCTGCCGCGATGTCGAAGCGGTAGCTGTCCAGCGCGTCGCGGAACGATTTCACCGTCTGGTTAAATTCCGCCAGGATCCAGCGGTCTGCCAGAGACAGGGTCATTTCGCCGCCGTTAAAGCCGCAATCCTGATCTTCGGTGTTCATCAGCACGAAGCGGCTGGCGTTCCACAGCTTGTTACAGAAGTTACGGTAACCTTCGAGACGCTTCATATCCCAGTTGATGTCACGACCGGTGGAGGCCAGCGCCGCCAGGGTGAAGCGCAGGGCGTCGGTACCGTGAGATTCGATCCCGTTCGGGAACTGCTTCTCGGTACGCTTGCGGATTTTCTCCGCCAGCTGCGGCTGCATCATGTTGCCGGTACGTTTTTCCAGCAGCTCTTCCAGAGAGATACCATCAACCATGTCCAGCGGGTCGATAACGTTACCCTTGGATTTGGACATCTTCTGGCCTTCGTCGTCGCGGATCAGGCCGGTCATGTAAACGGTATGGAACGGAACCTGCGGCTTGCCATTTTCGTCTTTGATGAAGTGCATGGTCATCATGATCATGCGGGCGATCCAGAAGAAGATGATGTCGAAGCCGGAGACCATCACGCTGGTTGGGTGGAACTGACGCAGCGCGTCGGTGTTTTCCGGCCAGCCGAGGGTCGAGAAGGTCCACAGCGCGGAAGAGAACCAGGTATCCAGCACGTCTTCGTCCTGGCGCAGCGCAACGTCAGCGCCCAGGTTGTTTTCCTGACGCACTTCCTCTTCGGTGCGGCCAACGTAGACGTTGCCTTCATTGTCGTACCACGCCGGGATACGGTGACCCCACCACAGCTGACGGGAGATACACCAGTCCTGAATATCGCGCATCCAGGAGAAGTACATGTTTTCGTACTGCTTCGGCACGAACTGAATGCTGCCGTTCTCAACCGCTTCCACAGCCGGTTTCGCCAGCACGTCGGCACGCACGTACCACTGGTCGGTCAGCATTGGCTCGATAACCACGCCGCCACGGTCGCCGTACGGCACGGTCAGATCGTGAGGTTTAATCTCTTCCAGCAGGCCGAGCGCGTCCACGGCGGCTACGACGGCTTTACGCGCGGCAAAGCGCTCCAGCTTCTGGAACTCAGCCGGGATGTCGCTGGAATAAACGTCGGATTCGTTGCCTTTGGTGTCGTACACTTCTGCGCTTTCGCGGATATCGCCGTCGAAGGTCAGAATGTTGATCATCGGAAGTTGATGACGACGACCGACTTCATAGTCGTTAAAGTCGTGCGCCGGGGTAATTTTCACGCAGCCGGTGCCTTTTTCCATGTCGGCGTGTTCGTCGCCCACAATCGGAATACGGCGGTTCACCAGCGGCAGCACCACAAATTTGCCGATCAGATCTTTATAGCGCGGATCTTCCGGGTTAACGGCCACGCCGGTATCGCCCAGCAGGGTTTCCGGACGGGTGGTCGCCACCACCAGGTAATCTTTACCGTCGGCGGTTTTCGCGCCGTCGGCCAGCGGATAGCGGATGTGCCACATGGAGCCTTTAGACTCGCGGTTTTCCACTTCCAGGTCAGAGATGGCGGTACGCAGTTTCGGGTCCCAGTTGACCAGGCGTTTGCCACGGTAAATCAGGTCTTCTTTGTACAGGCGCACGAAGACTTCTTTCACGGCGTTGGACAGGCCTTCATCCATGGTGAAGCGCTCACGCTCCCAGTCCACGGAGTTGCCGAGACGGCGCATCTGACGGGTAATAGTGCCGCCGGATTCCGCTTTCCACTGCCAGATTTTGTCGATAAACGCGTCGCGACCGTAGTCGTGGCGGGTTTTACCCTCTTCAGCGGCAATTTTACGCTCAACCACCATCTGGGTCGCGATACCCGCGTGGTCAGTCCCCGCCTGCCACAGGGTGTTTTTACCCTGCATACGCTGGTAGCGGATCATGGTATCCATGATGGTCTGCTGGAAAGCATGCCCCATATGCAAACTGCCGGTGACGTTCGGCGGCGGGATCATGATGCAGAAGGACTCTTTGCTTTCGTCGCCGTTAGGCTTGAAATAGCCCTGCTGTTCCCAGTGCTCGTAAAGCGGCTGTTCGATATCGCGTGGGTTATATGTCTTTTCCATTATTTCCAGGTTGCCGTATTCAGGTTAAAACCGGCCAGGCGGTACGCTTTGTAGCGTTCGCGCGCCAGTTGTTTCAAAGATTCTTCGTAAGGGACAAAGTCTACCACTTCTGTGAAAGCGGTGGCAAAATCTGCAAAGTCTGTCCGCAGGCTAATGAGAATGTCGCGCGCGCTGCTGTTGCGTTTTTGCGGCCAGGCAATCTCCACCGGTGCCCCGCCGCGTGGACCTTCGCCCGACAGGTTATGCGGAACAAAACTCTCCGGCGGGCGCGCCCATAGCGCTTCATCCAGACGAATCGCCTGCTGCTCATCTTCACAGGCAATCAGGACGCGTTTACCTGCGCGCCAACGTTCTGCGGCAATTTCACACACCAGTTGTTCAACGGCGCTGAGGCCATCCTGATGGGTGTCATTGTCCAGAAGGTAGAACGTTGCATTCTTCATATATGGGGTTTCTTGTCGTGGATTTAAATGCAAAGCCGGGTGGCGCTACGCTTACCCGGCCTACGGTTGAGTGACGTTGTAGGCCGGGTAAGGCGAAGCCGCCACCCGGCGTTTTTCATCACTCGTCGCCGTTAAAACCCGCGCGATTGAGCAGGAACTGCGACAGCAGCGCCACCGGACGTCCGGTCGCGCCTTTGGCTTTACCGGAGCGCCATGCGGTCCCCGCAATGTCCAGGTGCGCCCAGTTGTACTTGCGGGTGAAGCGCGCCAGGAAGCAGCCTGCGGTAATTGCGCCGCCAGGACGACCACCAATGTTCGCCATGTCCGCGAAGTTAGACTCCAGCTGTTCCTGGAACTCGTCCCCCAGCGGCAGACGCCACGCGCGGTCGCCAGCCTGTTCGGACGCGCCGATCAGCTCATGCGCCAGCGGATTGTGGTTCGACATCAGGCCGGTGATGTGATGCCCCAGCGCAATCACGCAGGCGCCGGTCAGGGTAGCTACGTCGATAACCGCTTCAGGTTCGAAACGCTCAACGTAGGTCAGCACGTCGCACAGCACCAGACGGCCTTCGGCGTCGGTGTTCAGCACTTCAACGGTCTGGCCGGACATGGTAGTCAGCACATCACCCGGGCGATAAGCGCGGCCGCCAGGCATGTTTTCGCAGCCCGCCAGCACGCCGATCACGTTGATGGGCAACTGAAGTTCCGCGACCATGCGCATGACGCCGTAAACCGCCGCCGCGCCACACATGTCGTACTTCATCTCATCCATGCCTTCTGAAGGCTTGATGGAGATACCGCCGGAGTCGAAGGTCAGCCCTTTGCCAACGAGCACGATCGGACGCGCGTCTTCAGACGGATTGCCTTTGTATTCGATGACCGACATCAGGGATTCGTTCTGGGAGCCGTTACCGACCGCCAGATAAGAGTGCATCCCCAGCTCTTTCATCTGCTGTTCGCCGATAACGCGGGTGATGACGTTCTTGCTGTAGGCGTCAGCCAGCTGGCGCGCCTGTGACGCCAGGTACGCGGCGTTACAGATGTTTGGCGGCATATTGCCAAGATCTTTTGCCGCTTTAATACCGGCAGCAATCGCCAGACCGTGCTGAATGGCGCGCTCGCCGCTGGTCAGCTCGCGACGGGTCGGCACGTTAAAGACCATTTTACGCAGCGGGCGACGCGGCTCGCTTTTGGTGGTCTTCAACTGATCAAAGCTGTAGAGGCTCTCTTTTGCGGTTTCGACGGCCTGGCGTACTTTCCAGTACGTGTTGCGGCCCTTAACGTGCAGCTCCGTGAGGAAGCAGACGGCTTCCATCGAACCAGTATCATTCAGTGTATTAATGGTTTTCTGAATAACCTGCTTGTACTGGCGCTCATCAAGCTCACGTTCTTTACCGCAGCCAATCAGCAGAATACGCTCGGACAGGACGTTCGGAACGTGGTGCAGCAACAGGGTCTGCCCTGGTTTGCCTTCCAGTTCGCCACGGCGCAGCAGGGCGCTGATATAGCCGTCGCTGATTTTATCGAGTTGCTCGGCGATCGGGGAGAGTCGGCGTGGTTCAAAGACGCCCACAACGATGCAGGCACTCCGCTGTTTCTCCGGGCTACCGCTTTTTACACTGAACTCCATGCACTACGCTCCTGAATCTTAAAGACAACGGCGGCGGCTACGGATAGAATTGAAACCTTTCGTAACTCATGTCCGCCGTTGTGGTGACTTCGTGTTAATCTTACGTTACTACGGTTTCGACACGTCAATAAATGTCATGAAGCGCGAATCCGCCGGGTTTTTTAATCTTAGCGATGATTTCGACGACTCAAGAGAATAAATGACGTTTAAGCCATGAAACAAGCTAAATTCCTGCATAAGACGAGTTTTAACGGGCGTATTTAAAGTGATAATCATAAGATATCTGGTTCGGGAGACGCTGAAGAGCCAACTGGCGATCCTCTTTATCCTCCTTCTGATCTTTTTCTGTCAGAAGCTGGTCAGGATCCTCGGCGCGGCAGTTGATGGCGAAATCCCAACGAATCTGGTGCTTTCCCTGCTCGGGCTTGGCGTGCCGGAAATGGCGCAGCTTATCCTGCCGTTAAGCCTGTTCCTTGGTCTGCTGATGACCCTGGGTAAGCTCTATACCGAAAGTGAAATCACCGTGATGCATGCCTGCGGCCTCAGTAAGGCCGTACTGGTAAAGGCAGCCATGGTGCTGGCGCTGTTTACGGGCATTGTTGCCGCGGTTAACGTCATGTGGGCGGGGCCGACCTCGTCCCGTCATCAGGATGAGGTGCTGGCGGAAGCAAAAGCTAACCCGGGGCTGGCGGCGCTGGCGCAGGGGCAGTTCCAGCAGGCGACCGACGGTAACTCCGTGCTGTTTATCGAAAGCGTCGATGGCAACCGCTTCAATGACGTGTTTCTTGCTCAACTGCGCCCGAAAGGTAACGCTCGCCCTTCTGTGGTAGTGGCGGATTCCGGTCAGCTGGCGCAGCGTAAAGACGGCTCTCAGGTTGTCACGCTGAACAAAGGAACGCGTTTCGAAGGCACGGCTATGCTGCGTGACTTCCGTATCACCGATTTCCAGAACTACCAGGCCATCATTGGTCACCAGGCCGTCGCGCTCGATCCAACGGATACTGAGCAGATGGATATGCGCACCTTAATGAATACTGATACCGATCGTGCGCGTGCTGAACTGCACTGGCGTATCACGCTGGTATTCACCGTATTTATGATGGCGCTGATGGTAGTGCCGCTGAGCGTGGTGAACCCGCGTCAGGGCCGCGTGCTGTCGATGCTGCCAGCGATGCTGCTGTATCTGGTGTTCTTCCTGCTGCAAACCTCAATCAAGTCTAACGGCGGGAAAGGTAAAATTGACCCGATGATCTGGACCTGGGTCGTGAATGGTTTGTATCTGCTGCTGGCAGTCGGACTCAACTTGTGGGACACGGTGCCTGTGCGTCGTCTTCGTGCCCGGTTTACGCGTAAAGGAGCCATCTAATGCAGGCGTTTGGCGTACTTGACCGCTATATCGGTAAAACAATTTTTACCACCATCATGATGACCCTTTTCATGCTGGTGTCGCTCTCGGGCATTATCAAATTTGTCGACCAGCTGAAAAAAGCCGGGCAGGGGAGTTACGACGCGTTGGGCGCCGGGATGTACACCCTGCTCAGCGTACCAAAAGATGTGCAGATCTTCTTCCCGATGGCGGCCCTGCTGGGTGCGCTGCTGGGCCTGGGGATGCTGGCTCAGCGTAGCGAACTGGTGGTGATGCAGGCATCGGGCTTTACCCGTATGCAGGTTGCGCTGTCGGTGATGAAAACCGCGATCCCGCTGGTGCTGCTGACCATGGCGATCGGCGAATGGGTCGCGCCGCAGGGCGAACAGATGGCGCGTAACTACCGTGCTCAGGCGATGTACGGCGGTTCTCTGCTCTCCACGCAGCAGGGATTATGGGCGAAAGATGGTCAGAACTTCGTCTATATCGAACGCGTGAAAGGGGATGACGAGCTGGGTGGCGTGAGTATCTATGCTTTCAATAACGATCGTCGTTTGCAGTCAGTGCGTTATGCCGCCTCTGCTAAATTTGATGCAAACAACAAGCTGTGGCGGTTATCCCAGGTTGATGAATCTGACCTGACTAACCCGAAACAGATCACCGGTTCGCAGACCGTTAGCGGTACCTGGAAAACCGACCTGACGCCGGACAAGCTCGGCGTCGTGGCGCTTGACCCCGATGCGCTCTCCATCAGCGGTCTGCATAACTACGTGAAGTATCTGAAATCGAGCGGGCAGGATGCGGGGCGTTACCAGCTCAACATGTGGAGCAAAATCTTCCAGCCGCTGTCCGTGGCGGTGATGATGCTGATGGCGCTGTCGTTCATCTTTGGACCGCTACGTAGCGTGCCGATGGGGGTTCGCGTGGTAACCGGTATCAGCTTTGGTTTCGTGTTCTACGTCCTCGATCAGATTTTTGGTCCGCTGACGCTGGTGTATGGCATTCCGCCAATTATCGGCGCGCTGTTGCCGAGCGCCAGTTTCTTCCTGATCAGCCTCTGGATGCTGCTAAAACGCTCCTGATAAACCTTCTTCCTCGCTCCCGCTTGCCCGGGGGCGAGGCTAATCTCCTGTTTCACCCCGCACTTTTTCTCACAACCTTCAACGCCTCGCCGTGAATTTGAGTATTATTGAGCGATAAAGTCGTGAAGGGATCCTCTATGAAGCAAATTCGAATGCTGGCCCAGTACTACGTGGACCTGATGATGAAGCTCGGGCTGGTGCGTTTTTCCATGCTGCTGGCGCTGGCGCTGGTCGTTCTGGCCATCGTCGTGCAAATGGCCGTGACCATGGTTCTGCATGGTCAGGTCGAGAGCATCGACGTGATCCGCTCTATTTTCTTTGGCCTGCTGATCACCCCATGGGCGGTCTATTTCCTCTCCGTGGTGGTTGAGCAGCTGGAAGAGTCCCGACAGCGTTTATCGAAACTGGTGGATAAGCTGGAAGAGATGCGCGAGCGCGATCTTAAACTCAACGTTCAGCTCAAGGACAACATTGCCCAGCTGAATCAGGAAATTTCAGACCGTGAGAAGGCGGAAGCCGAGCGTCAGACCACGCTGGAGCAGCTGAAAATTGAGATGAAAGAGCGTGAGGTCACGCAGATCCAGCTTGAACAGCAATCCTCTTTCCTGCGCTCGTTCCTCGATGCGTCGCCGGATCTGGTGTTCTACCGTAATGAAGATAAAGAGTTCTCCGGCTGTAACCGGGCCATGGAACTGTTGACCGGGAAAAGCGAAAAGCAGCTGATACACCTGAAACCTCAGGATGTCTATTCCGAAGAGGCGGCGGCAAAAGTGATGGAGACAGATGAAAAGGTCTTCCGTCATAACGTCTCGTTGACCTATGAGCAGTGGCTGGACTACCCCGACGGGCGCAAGGCCTGCTTTGAGATCCGCAAAGTGCCTTATTACGATCGGGTGGGTAAACGTCATGGTCTGATGGGCTTTGGCCGTGATATCACCGAGCGTAAGCGATATCAGGATGCGCTGGAGCGCGCCAGTCGTGACAAGACCACCTTCATCTCCACCATCAGCCATGAGCTTCGTACGCCGCTAAACGGTATCGTGGGGCTGAGCCGTATTCTGCTGGATACCGACCTGACCAGCGAGCAGGAAAAATACCTCAAAACGATCCACGTTTCGGCGGTCACGCTGGGCAATATCTTCAATGATATTATCGACATGGATAAGATGGAGCGCCGTAAGGTTCAGCTCGACAACCAGCCGGTTGATTTTACCGGCTTCCTCGCGGACCTGGAGAACCTGTCAGGTTTGCAGGCCCAGCAGAAAGGATTGAGCTTCGTGATGGAACCGACGCTGCCGCTGCCGCATAAAGTGGTGACGGACGGCACGCGTCTGCGTCAGATCCTGTGGAATCTCATCAGCAACGCCGTGAAGTTTACCCAGAAGGGACAGGTTGCGGTGCGCATTCGCTATGATGAGGGGGACATGCTGCACTTTGAAGTTGAGGACTCGGGTATCGGCATTCCTCAGGATGAGCAGGATAAGATCTTCGCCATGTATTATCAGGTTAAAGACAGCCACGGCGGTAAACCGGCGACCGGCACGGGCATTGGCCTGGCGGTGTCGAAACGTCTGGCGAAAAGTATGGGTGGGGATATCACCGTTGCCAGCCAGCCGGGTAAAGGCTCCACCTTTACGCTTACCGTCCACGCCCCTGCTGTTGCTGAAGAAGTGGAAGATACGTTTGAGAACGACGATATGCCGCTTCCAGCCCTCCACGTCCTGCTGGTTGAAGATATTGAGCTGAACGTCATTGTCGCCCGGTCGGTACTGGAAAAACTCGGTAACAGCGTGGATGTCGCGATGACCGGCAAAGCCGCGCTGGAGATGTTCACGCCGGGCGAGTACGACCTGGTGCTGCTCGATATTCAGCTACCGGACATGACCGGGCTGGATATCTCCCGCGAGCTGACGCGCAAATATGCTCCTGACGAGCTGCCGCCGCTGGTTGCGTTGACCGCAAACGTGCTGAAAGATAAAAAAGAGTACCTCGAGGCCGGTATGGACGACGTGCTCAGCAAGCCGCTGGCAGTACCTGCCCTGACGGCGATGATCAAGAAGTTCTGGGATACCTGTGATGAAGAGGAGAGCACCATGACGTCTGTTGATAGCGCTAAAACCCAAACGATACTGGATACCGCCATGCTGGAGCAGTATATCGATCTGGTGGGACCCAAACTGATAACCGATGGCCTGGCCGTGTTCGAAAAAATGATGCCGGGCTATCTGAACGTGCTCGAATCCAACCTGACGGCGCGTGACCAGAAGGGCATCGTCGAAGAGGGACATAAAATCAAAGGCGCAGCTGGTTCAGTCGGGTTACGCCATCTCCAGCAATTGGGCCAACAGATTCAGTCGCCTGATTTACCTGCCTGGGAAGATAATGTAGGTGATTGGGTTGAAGAGATGAAACAAGAGTGGCAAAACGATGTGGCAGTGCTGAAAGCCTGGGTAGAATCCCGAAAAAAATGACCCCGGCTATACCGGGGTGCGCGAATACTGCGCCAACACCAGGGAAATCGTGGCTGCGCCTGATTTTTATGGGTTGTTTTCGCATGGACGCCGCCTGAAAATTAAGGCCGCACGCAGATAAGATAGCAAATCTTAAACAGTTTGTTACATGAATCAGTGAAATGTGTGAAGCATAGCGTTTTAATCAGAATTTTTAATGTGCTTCAGCGAGTTGCATAGAAGGATCGTCAGAATGAAGAAAGTGGGTGTCGTGCTGAGCGGATGTGGCGTTTACGATGGTTCAGAGATACATGAAACCGTATTAACGCTGCTGGCATTATCGCGTCAGGGGGCCGACGTTATCTGCTTCGCTCCGGATAAAACGCAGGCAGACGTGGTTAATCATCTTACCGGCGAGCCAATGGCGGAAAGCCGTAACGTGCTGATTGAAGCGGCACGTATTGTGCGCGGGGATATTCATCCGCTGGTACAGGCCGATGCGGCTGAGCTAGATGCGCTCATCGTGCCGGGCGGCTTTGGCGCGGCGAAAAACCTGAGCACGTTTGCAACGCAAGGCGCGGCGTGTCAGGTCGAGCCCGACTTAAAAGCGCTATCGCTGGCGATGCATGCGGCAGGTAAGCCGCAGGGCTTTATCTGCATTGCGCCAGCCATGCTGCCGAAGATTTTTGATTTCCCGCTGCGGCTCACGATCGGAACCGACATTGATACTGCTGAAATTGTCGAAGATATGGGCGGCGAACATGTGCCATGTCCGGTAGACGACATTGTGGTGGATGAGGACAATAAAATCGTCACCTCGCCGGCGTATATGCTGGCGCAGAACATTGCCGAGGCTGCTGCAGGCATTGAAAAGCTGGTGGACAGAGTGCTGGTTCTTACCGAATGAGCCGTAAATTATCCCCTGGCGGGTGGTTAAAACGGATCCTGCTGCGTATTGTGCTGGTCCTGGCCGTTTTTTGGGGCGGAGGCATTGCGCTGTTCAGCATCCTGCCCGTCCCGTTCTCGGCCGTGATGGCAGAGCGGCAGATTAGCGCCTGGCTCTCGGGTGATTTTGGCTATGTTGCCCACTCAGACTGGGTCGGCATGGATGAAATCTCCCCGTGGATGGGGCTGGCGGTCATTGCGGCAGAAGATCAGAAATTCCCGGAGCACTGGGGTTTTGACGTGGCGGCTATCGAGAAGGCGCTGGATCATAATGAACGTCATGAAAACCGCGTCCGCGGTGCGTCGACGCTTTCCCAGCAGACGGTAAAAAACCTGTTCTTATGGGACGGTCGCAGCTGGGTGAGAAAAGGGCTGGAGGCCGGGCTGACGCTGGGCGTCGAGACGGTGTGGAGCAAAAAACGCATTTTGACTGTTTACCTGAATATCGCGGAGTTTGGTGACGGCGTGTTTGGCGTCGAAGCGGCATCGCAGCGCTATTTTGGCAAGCCCGCCAGCAGGCTGACTATGTCCGAAGCGGCACTGCTTGCCGCCGTGCTGCCGAACCCGCTGCGTTTTAAGGCCAGCGCGCCGTCAGGCTACGTGCGAAGCCGCCAGGCGTGGATTATGCGCCAGATGCGTCAGCTGGGTGGGGAAGGGTTTATGGAGCGAAATAATCTTATGTAAAGCGGATAAGCGCAGCGCTACCCGCCGACGTGGCGAACGTTAATCTTCGTCAAACCCGGCGTTAAACAGGGCAATCACTGCCGCCAGCGCTTCTTCTTCCTGCGGGCCGGTGGCTTCAACTTCAATCTGGCGGCCTTTGGCAGAATCCAGCATCAGCAGCGCAATCACGCTGTTGGCTTCTGCCTCGGTTCCCTCATCGTTGCGCAGCAGCACCTCAGCATCAAAACCCTGCATCAGTTCAAACAGCTTCATCGCCGGGCGCGCATGCATGCCCAGCTTATTGGTGATTTCGACGGTCTGTTTTACGGTCATGTTTTGCGTTTTTCCAGCGTGCGATGACGGGACTGAACGTTCTTCCCGCGTGAGCGGAAGTAATCGGCCAGCTGTTCGGCAATGTAGACCGAACGATGTTTACCGCCGGTACAGCCAATCGCCACCGTCAGGTAGCTACGATTGTTTGTCTCCAGCATAGGTAACCATAGCTCAAGGTAGCTTCGCGTCTGGTAGATAAAATTGTGTACTTCTGTGTGTCGGTCGAGGAACGCCGCCACCGGCTTATCCAGACCGGTCATCGGACGCAGTTTCGGATCCCAGTGTGGGTTCGGCAGGAAACGCACATCAAAAACGTAATCCGCATCGATAGGGATACCGTGCTTAAAGCCGAAGGATTCAAACACCATCGTCAGTTCGCGCTCGCGCTTGCCGAGTAAGCGAGTACGCAGCATTTCCGCCAGCTCGTGGACGGACATTTCTGAAGTGTCGACAATCAGGTCGGCCCGGGAACGCAGCGGCTCAAGCAGATCGCTCTCTTTATCGATGGCGCTTTCCAGCGAAAGATTTTTACTCGAGAGCGGGTGCAAACGACGTGTATCGCTGTAACGGCGGATCAGCGTGTTGCGGTCAGCATCCAGGAACAAGAGCTGAGGCGAGAAGCACTCCGGCAGGCTGTTCATTGCCTGCTCGAAGATTTCCGGCGATTCCGGCATGTTACGCACGTCAATACTGACGGCGGCAGAGATTTGCCTGTCCGCCAGCGTCCGCGCCAGATCGGGTAACAGCACTACCGGCAGGTTATCTACGCAGTAAAATCCCATGTCTTCCAGCGCGCGCAGGGCCACGGACTTCCCGGACCCCGAACGACCGCTGACGATCATCAGCACCATGTTCCGTTTCTCCTCAGGGAAGCCGTTCTGAAGGCCCTTTCCCGATTATGCCTCATCCTGATTGCCTTCTGCTTCAGTGATAATTTGATAAAGCTCTTCATCACTTTGAGCTGAGCGCAGTCGACGACAAATGGTTTTATCCGCCAGACGTTTGGCAACCAGCGACAGCGTGTGCAGGTGGGTTTTGGTCTGATCGGCAGGAACCAGCAGCGCGAAGAGCAGATCCACAGGCTGGTTATCGATGGCGTCAAAAGCGATAGGCGTTTCCAGTTGCACAAACACCCCCACGGCACGCAGCGTATCTTCTTCCAGCTTGCCATGCGGGATCGCAATGCCATTGCCGATGCCGGTACTGCCCATTTTTTCACGGGTCAGAATGGCTTCAAACACGATCTGCGGCGGCAGACCCAGCTGTTTTGCGGCCAGCTCACTGATGATTTCCAGCGCACGTTTTTTGCTCTGGCAGTGAACGCCACTGCGGGTACAATCCTGGTTAAGGACATTGCTCAGTTGAAGAGCGGAATCGTTGTTTATCATAATTTCACCTAAGCGCTAACTGTACAAATGGCCTGTTGTGTTTCACAACAGGCCGTCCTGCACCCGTTAACTGCCCGGACAATTAGTGTTGTTTCAGTTTATCTTTATGTTTATTGAGCTGTCTCGCAAGCTTATCAATCAAGCCGTCGATAGCCGCGTACATGTCTTGCCCTTCCGCACTGGCATGAAGTTCCCCTCCGTTGACGTGCAGGGTCGCATCCGAGATATGCGTCACTTTCTCCACTTTCAACACAACATAGACCTGGTTGATCCTCTCGAAATACTGCTCGAGTTTCGCGAACTTAGCGTTTACAAAATCGCGTAAAGCCTCAGTAATTTCGACGTTATGTCCGGTGATATTGAGCTGCATAGTGTCTTCCTTATCGGTTGTGTCAAACCAGTTGTTTACGCTGGTTAGACGGCGGAATGGATAAAGACTCTCGATACTTCGCGACAGTACGGCGTGCCACCATAATACCCTGATCGGACAGCATGGTGGTTAACTTACTGTCACTGAGTGGCTTCGCGGGGTTCTCCGCGGCGATCAACTTCTTCACCAGTGCGCGAATAGCCGTTGACGAGGCTTCGCCGCCGCCTTCGGTGTTCACGTGGCTGGAGAAGAAATACTTAAGCTCAAAAATACCGCGTGGGCTGTGCAGATACTTCTGCGTGGTCACGCGGGAAATGGTTGATTCATGCATCTCGACGGCCTGGGCGATGTCCGCCAGCACCATCGGTTTCATAAATTCTTCGCCCTGCTCAAAGAATGCCTGCTGCTGTTCGACAATACAGCGGCTGACGCGCAGCAGCGTGTCATTACGGCTTTCCAGACTCTTAATCAACCAGCGTGCTTCCTGAAGGTTGCTGCGAATGTATTGATTATCAGCGTCGTTACGGGCGCTGGTGCACATGGAGGCGTATTGCTGGTTGATTTGCAGGCGAGGAATGCTGTCGGCGTTCAGTTCAACGACCCAGCGGCCATTGTGTTTTCTCACCAGCACATCAGGAATAACGTATTCCGGTTCGCTGGTCTGGATCGATTGCCCCGGACGCGGATCGAGTGACTGGATCAGATTCACCGCTTCCTTCAGCACCTCTTCTTTGAGGCGCGTGACGCGCATCAGGGTGCGGAAGTCGTGATTTGCCAGCAAATCCAGATGCTCGCTGATGATGAGCCGGGCTTCATCAATCCACGGTGTCTCTTTGGCAAACTGCGAAAGCTGGATCAGAAGGCAGTCGCGCAGATCTTTCGCGGCGACGCCAATCGGGTCGAAACGCTGAACGCGTTTCAGGACGGCTTCGATCTCTTCCAGTTCAATCTCGTCATCGCCGATGCTTTCCAGAATCTCGTCCAGCGTCACGGTCAAATAGCCCGTGTCGTCAACGGCATCGACAATCGAGGTGGCAATGGCGCGATCGGTATCGGAGAAAGGCGTCAGCTCCACCTGCCACATCAGGTAGTCCTGAAGCGACTGGGTAGTTTCGCCCTGGTAGACCGGGAGTTCATCGTCCTGGTAATCTGCACGCGTCCCGGAAGGGGTACCCGCGGTGTAGATTTCATCCCAGCTGGCATCCAGCGGCAGTTCCTCCGGCATCTCTTTCTGTTCGAGCGCATCTACGGAGTCGAGCGTTTCTGTGTCCTGCGTCTGCTGAGCGTCTACCTCGTCATGAAGATCGGTTTGCTCCAGCAGCGGATTGCTGTCCAGCGCCTGCTGGAGCTCCTGCTGGAGTTCTAACGTGGACAGCTGCAACAGACGGATTGCCTGTTGTAGCTGCGGCGTCATGGCCAGTTGCTGGCTGAGCCGTAATTGCAAACCTTGCTTCATGTTCAGAGCGTTTTTCTCCGGTTCGGCGTGACTTAACCTCTACCCTATCAGAGTCTGAAGTCTTCCCCAAGGTACACGCGTTTAACATGCTCATCTTCGAGGATTTGCTGCGGCGTACCGTGGGCAATCAGATGGCCCTGGCTCACTATGTAGGCGCGCTCACACACGGCCAGCGTTTCACGAACGTTGTGGTCCGTGATCAGCACGCCAAGCCCGCTGTCGCGCAGGTGCTCAATAATACGTTTGATATCGATAACGGAGATGGGGTCAACGCCCGCAAACGGTTCATCCAGGAGGATAAATTTCGGGTTTGCTGCCAGCGCGCGCGCAATCTCAACGCGGCGGCGTTCACCACCGGACAGCGCCTGACCGAGGCTGTCACGCAGATGTTCAATATGAAACTCTTCCATCAGCTCGTTCGCACGGTCAGTGCGCTGCTCGCTGGTCAGATCGTCACGGATCTGAAGCACGGCCATCAGGTTGTCGAACACGCTTAAGCGGCGGAAGATGGAGGCTTCCTGCGGCAGATAGCCGATGCCACGACGCGCGCGGGCATGCAGTGGCAGCAGGCTGATATCTTCATCATCGATGATGATGTTGCCGGCGTCACGCGGGACGATGCCCACCACCATGTAGAAGGTCGTGGTTTTACCCGCCCCGTTAGGGCCAAGCAAACCCACGATTTCGCCGGAGTTGACGGTCAGACTGACATCTTCGACGACGCGGCGGCCCTTATACGCTTTCGCGAGGTTTTTTGCAGTTAAAGTTGCCATAACGAATTAGTTACTCTTTTTCTGTGCCGGAGCCTGGCCGTTGTTCTTGTCCTGCAATTGCGAAGGCACAAGAACGGTCGTGACGCGTTTGCCTTTTTCACTGGAGGCCTGCATTTTCTGCTCTTTCACCAGATAAGTGATTTTGTCGCCTTTGATATTGCTGTCCAGCTGTTCCAGGTAAGCATTACCGGTCAGGATGACCAGATCCTTCGCCAGTTCATAGTGCATATGCGAGGCATGGCCTTTCACCGGCTTGCCGTTGTCCTGCATCTGGTAGAAGGTGGCCGGGTTACCATAACCATCGATAATCTCTTTGCCCTGCTCGCCGCCCGGTCGGGTAACGACCACTTTGTCGGCGTTGATTTTGATGGTGCCCTGGGTCATGACCACGTTGCCGGTAAAGGTGACGACGTTACCCTGCATATCCAGAGACTGGGTATCGGATTCAATATGAATCGGCTGTTCGGTATCGCCAGTCACAGCAAGCGCGGGAAGACTGGCCGCCAGCAGCGCGCTGGCGATAACAACTTTAAGGCTGAGTTTGTTTGTTTTGAATTTCATAGGAGGTTCTAACCTTTTCAATCAGCTCGGCGTTTTTGCTGCGTAAGTTCCCGCGCATTCTTAAACCGCTGGAATTAAATGTTGTGCCATACAGGGTGACTAAATCCTGCGACGTGACATCCTGGGTGACCAGGTTGATCTGGGCGTTATCCGTCGTAATTTTTCGCAGTTGCGCGTCAGCGGTCAGGGCGTTGACCTCAACGTGACCATACAGGTAAAGCATACGGTCATTTGTCAGTTTTGCCCGGTCAGACTTGATAGACCACGTCGGCACTTTGTCCGTATCAAAGGTGGTCATGACCGGTTGGGTAAACCACGAAGTACCGTCATCTGAAAAATATTCTACATGCTGAGCAACGAGGCGATAGTTCAGCGCGCCTTCCGGGCTATAGACCACGGTGTCGCTGTGATCGCTTTTATAGGTCGGGTCGCTCGTGTTAACCACTTCCGCTTGCGTATCTTCGCGGTCAGCGAGGTTTACGCCAATCAGTACCAGGGCGACAAGCGCAAGCAGAATGATAACCCAACGTCTGGTTTTACTCATATCGATTGCCCTTTCGCCTCATCAAGCTTGCCCTGCGCCAGCAGAAGCAGATCGCAGACTTCACGGACGGCGCCGCGGCCACCGTGAATATGGGTAACATAATCAGCACGCGGGATCAGCAGCGGGTGCGCGTCAGCCACGGCGATGCTCAGACCCACCTCCGCCATGACTGGCCAGTCGATCAAATCATCCCCGACGTATGCCACATTCTCTGGTGCAATGGCCAGTTTTCCCAACAGATCCCGGAAGGCTACCATCTTATCAGACTGCCCCTGATAGAGATGGGTAATGCCCAGCGTTTCACACCGATCTTCTACCAGTTTAGCTTTCCGCCCGGTGATGATTGCAACTTCAATACCGGACGTGAGCGCACAGCGGATACCGTAACCGTCGCGAACGTTAAAGGCTTTCAGCTCTTCGCCGTTATTGCCCATATAAATCAGACCGTCGGAGAGCACACCATCCACATCGAGGATCAGCAGGCGGATATTTTCCGCCTTTGCCATCATGTGGGCGCTCACCGGGCC
Organism: Enterobacter cloacae complex sp. S2; assembly: GCF_015159675.1. Classification (NCBI taxonomy): domain Bacteria; kingdom Pseudomonadati; phylum Pseudomonadota; class Gammaproteobacteria; order Enterobacterales; family Enterobacteriaceae; genus Enterobacter; species Enterobacter cloacae complex sp. S2. The sequence continues at coordinate 98,982 of NZ_JADDTS010000036.1, read as the reverse complement.
ATAACAGGTTGCAAGGGATGCACCCGCATTACTCATTGTCTTATCCTTCATTACACTACGCCAGCGCGCAGCAGATCATGCATATGTACCACACCCAGCAGTTGGTCGCCATCGGCAACCATCACTGAGGTAATATGACGGGACTGCATCAGGTTCAGTACATCTACCGCCAGCGTGCCCGGACGGACGCGGATCCCGCCTGGTGTCATTACATCAGCGATGCCCAGCGTTCGGACATCCACACCCATATCGAATACCCGGCGCAGGTCGCCGTCGGTGAAAATGCCCTGAATCTTCATCAGATCGTCGCAGATAACCGTCATGCCCAGGTTTTTACGGGTGATCTCCAGTAACGCGTCGCGCAAAGAGGCCTCTTTGCTGACGTGCGGGATCTCATCCCCGGTGTGCATAATATCGTTGACCCGCAGCAGCAGTTTGCGCCCGAGCGCGCCGCCGGGGTGAGACAGAGCGAAATCTTCAGGCGTAAAACCGCGGGCTTCCAGCAGCGCAACGGCAAGGGCATCGCCCATCACCAGCGCGGCGGTTGTGCTGGAGGTCGGCGCCAGCCCCAGCGGGCAGGCTTCTTTAGGCACCTTCACGCACAGGTGAATATCTGCCGCACGCGCCATGCTGCTTTCCGGGCGGCTGGTCATGCAAATCAGCGGTACGTGCAGACGCTTCAGCACCGGGATCAACGCCAGGATTTCATTCGATTCCCCGGAGTTGGACAGCGCAATAACCACGTCCTGCGGCGTAACCATGCCGAGGTCACCGTGCGCGGCTTCACCGGGATGAACGAAGAATGACGACGTGCCGGTACTGGCAAAGGTCGCCGCCATTTTGCGCCCGATATGGCCGGATTTGCCCATCCCCATCACCACGACTTTACCGGCGCAGTAGAACATCTTCTCACAGGCCAGACTAAAATCCTGATTAATGTACTGATCTAACTGCGCCAGACCTTCACGTTCAATCTCCAGAACGTCTTTGCCTGCTTTCTGAAAGTCAAAACCCGGCTGCAATTCTATTTGCGACATAATGCGTTTCCGTTTACCCAGAGAGAAGTGGCGAGAGCCAGTACAGCATCGCCAGCCATACGATAAATCCACCCGTCAGCAGCGCGCCCGCGCCTTTGCCGATCTGCTCTTTTCGCCGCCAGCAGAGCAGGGCGAAAATTACGCTGACCAGTAGCATCACACCGTAATCGCGCGTGAAGACCATAGGGTTAAACGGCCCCGGTGAGATTAATGCCGGCAGCCCCGTCACGATCGCGATATTGAAAATATTCGAGCCAATGATATTGCCGATGGCGATATCATCTTCCCCTTTACGCGCCCCGGCGATGGCGGTAGCCAGCTCTGGCAGGCTGGTACCGATGGCGATGACCGTCAGACCGATTGTCAGTTCGCTCATCGCAAACGCGTTCGCCAGCACCGTCGCGTTATCGACCACCATCCGCGTGGCCATTGGCATTATAATCAGCGCGACGCCCAGCCACAGCAGGGCGACGGGTAAGGTCCCTTCCCGTGGTAGTTCGGCGAGATGCTCACGCGTGAGGCTATCATTACCCTGTTTTTCCGCCAGACGTGCGATCTTCACGCTGTAAAGCAACCAGATCACGGCCAGGGCGAGCAGGAATATACCGTCACCGACGCTCAGCACCCCGTCATAAAGCACATAGCCTGCCAGCAGACTGACGACTAACATTAGCGGCAATTCACGACGCAAAACATCGGAATGTACGCGAAATGGATGCAGTAATGCGGCTAAGCCTAAAATCAGCAAGATATTGACGATGTTAGAGCCAATCGCAGTGCCAATAGCGAGGTCGACCTGGCCATGCAACGAGGCTGAAACAGAAACGATGATTTCAGGAAGCGATGTGCCTACACTGACCACCGTCATCCCAATAATGATGGGCGGCATGCCAATGAGTCGACAGAGAATGGATGCGGCAAAGACCAAACGGTCAGCACTGTAGACCACCAACAGTAAACCAATTATTAACAGTGCTGTTGCTAAAAGCATCAAAAGTCCTTTCTTCAGGTATACTCGCTGGTCCACTGCGCACGAATTTTAGCGCCAGATGAAGTCTGAGACGTGACGAATTCCTAATTTTGACTTTATGCGCCGGAAAAGTAAAACAAATGCCAGCTTTCGCTAACCCCAATAGTGAATATTCTGTAAAAATGCGGGGTTTAGGGCTGATTTACGCTTCATGCCAGCAGTGAAGCAAGGTAAGTAAGGAACCATAAATGAGCCAAACGATGGCGAATATAGTCGATGTCCGGGGCGTCAGTTTTTCTCGCGGCAACCGGGTGATATTTGATGATATTTCGCTGACCGTGCCGCGCGGTAAAATCACCGCCATCATGGGGCCGTCAGGGATCGGTAAAACGACGTTGCTGCGTCTTATCGGCGGGCAAATCCCCCCTGATAGCGGCGAAATTCTCTTCGACGGTGAAAACGTCCCGGAGATGTCTCGCTCGCGCCTCTACACGGTTCGCAAACGAATGAGCATGCTCTTTCAGTCGGGTGCGCTATTCACCGATATGAACGTATTTGACAACGTGGCCTATCCGCTGCGTGAGCACACCCATCTTCCTCCTGCGCTGTTGCACAGCACGGTGATGATGAAGCTCGAAGCTGTGGGGTTGCGGGGGGCTGCGAAACTTATGCCGTCCGAACTCTCGGGTGGGATGGCGCGCCGCGCCGCGCTGGCGCGTGCTATTGCCCTGGAACCCGATTTAATCATGTTCGATGAACCGTTCGTTGGGCAGGACCCTATCACCATGGGCGTGCTGGTGAAGTTAATCTCGGAGCTGAACAGCGCCCTTGGCGTCACCTGCGTGGTGGTTTCCCACGACGTGCCGGAAGTGCTGAGCATTGCTGATTACGCCTATATTGTGGCTGACAAAAAGATCGTCGCCCACGGCAGCGCTCAGGCGTTGCAGGAGAATGGCGATCCGCGCGTGCGGCAGTTCCTGGACGGTATCGCAGATGGGCCGGTGCCTTTCCGCTATCCGGCGGGCGACTATCATGACGATTTACTGGGAATAGGGAGTTAATCCACTCATGCTGTTAAATGCGTTGGCGGGTCTTGGACACCGTGGCCTAAAAACCATCAGTACGTTCGGGCGTGCCGGATTAATGTTGTTCAACGCGCTGGTTGGCAAACCGGAGTTCCGCAAGCATGCGCCGTTACTGGTGCGGCAGCTTTATAACGTCGGCGTGCTGTCGATGCTTATCATCATCGTGTCGGGTCTGTTTATTGGCATGGTGCTGGGGTTGCAGGGGTATCTGGTGCTGACAACCTACAGCGCGGAAACCAGCCTTGGCATGCTGGTGGCGCTCTCGCTGCTGCGTGAACTCGGGCCGGTTGTAGCAGCGCTGCTGTTCGCCGGGCGTGCCGGATCAGCGCTGACGGCTGAAATTGGCCTGATGCGCGCCACAGAGCAGCTCTCCAGTATGGAGATGATGGCGGTCGATCCGCTGCGCCGGGTGATCTCGCCGCGCTTCTGGGCCGGGGTTATCTCCTTGCCGTTACTGACTATCCTCTTTGTGGCGGTAGGTATCTGGGGAGGCGCGCTGGTTGGCGTCAACTGGAAAGGCATTGATGCCGGGTTCTTCTGGTCTGCCATGCAGGACGCCATCGATCTGCGGATGGATCTGGTGAACTGTCTGATCAAGAGCGTGGTTTTCGCTGTGACGGTTACCTGGATTGCGTTGTTTAATGGTTACGATGCCATTCCGACGTCGGCGGGCATTAGCCGTGCAACGACGCGTACTGTCGTACATTCGTCGCTGGCCGTTTTAGGTCTGGATTTTGTGCTCACCGCACTGATGTTTGGGAATTGAGTTCATGCAAACGAGAAAAAATGAAATTTGGGTTGGCGTGTTTTTGCTTCTGGCGCTGCTGGCCGCGCTGTTTATCTGCCTGCGCGCGGCGGACATCACCTCTGTTCGCACCGAGCCGACGTATCGCGTCTACGCGACTTTCGATAATATCGGCGGCCTGAAGGCGCGCTCACCGGTCCGTATTGGTGGCGTCGTTATTGGACGTGTCGCTGACATTACGCTTGATGAGAAAACCTATCTGCCGCGCGTCGCAATGGATATCGAAGAACGCTATAACCACATTCCTGACACCAGCTCGCTCTCTATCCGCACCTCTGGCCTGCTGGGGGAGCAATATCTGGCCCTTAACGTTGGTTTTGAAGATCCTGAGCTGGGAACGTCTATCCTTAAAGACGGTAGCGTAATCCAGGATACCAAGTCAGCGATGGTGCTGGAAGATATGATTGGTCAGTTCCTTTACAACAGTAAAGGGGATGATAAAAAGTCTGACGATGCCCCTGCGCAGAGTGAAGACCACACCAACGTCGAACCGACGCCAGGCGCGACGAATTAATTTCAGGAGAAGTCATTCATGTTTAAACGACTGTTAATGGTTGCCATGCTGGTCATTGCCCCTCTAACCGCGGCGCACGCTGCGGATCAGAGTAACCCGTACAAACTGATGGATGAGGCCGCGAAGAAAACCTTCGACCGTCTTAAAAACGAACAGCCCAAAATCCGTTCTAACCCTGATTATCTGCGTGATGTGGTGGATCAGGAACTGCTGCCGTATGTGCAGATCAAGTACGCGGGCGCACTGGTGCTGGGCCGTTACTACAAAGACGCGACCCCGGCGCAGCGCGAGGCTTACTTTGCGGCGTTCCGTGAATACCTGAAACAGGCTTACGGCCAGGCGCTGGCGATGTACCACGGGCAGACCTATCAGATTGCCCCTGAACAGCCGCTGGGCGATGCCACCATCATTCCTATCCGCGTGACGATTATCGATCCAAACGGTCGTCCACCGGTACGCCTGGACTTCCAGTGGCGTAAAAACAGCCAGACCGGAAACTGGCAGGCGTACGACATGATCGCTGAAGGCGTCAGCATGATCACCACTAAACAGAACGAGTGGAGCGATCTGCTGCGCACCAAAGGCATCGATGGCCTGACGGCTCAGCTTCAGTCCATCTCTCGTCAGAAAATTACCCTGGACGAGAAGAAGTAATGTCACAGCAGCTTAGCTGGGCGCGTGACGACGAGACGTTGACGCTGACGGGAGAGCTGGATCAGGATCTGCTTAACCCGCTGTGGGACGCTCGCCATAACGCGATGCAGGGCGTGACGTTGATTGATCTCCATGGCGTCACGCGGGTAGATACCGCCGGTATCGCCCTGCTGGCGCACCTGGTGGCCACGGGCAAAAAGCAGGGGAGTAGCGTCACCCTGACGGGGGTAAGCGATAATGTCGTAACCCTTGCACAGCTTTACAATTTGCCTGAAGACGTATTACCCCGCTAACTTTTTCAGTACGTTACTTCCGAAAGCCCCGACAGTTTACGCGTCGGGGCTTTTTGCTTGTTTAAGACCGCGCCACTTTGCTCTAAGATGTTGAGCTTGTTTTCACTATCAGATGATGTAGACCCCATGGAAAATAATGAAATCCAGACAGTGCTGATGAATGCACTCTCCCTTCAGGAAGCCCACGTCTCTGGCGATGGCAGTCACTTCCAGGTTATTGCTGTGGGTGAGATGTTCGACGGAATGAGTCGCGTGAAGAAACAGCAGGCTGTGTACGCGCCGCTGATGGAATACATTGCGGATAACCGCATCCACGCCCTGTCGATTAAAGCGTTCACCCCACAGGAGTGGGCACGCGATCGCAAACTAAACGGTTTTTGAGCTGAGGGCAAAGCGCCCGCAGCACGGTTGAATTTATAAGAGAGCAAACGATGGATAAATTTCGTGTACAGGGACCCACGCGTCTCCAGGGCGAAGTCACAATTTCTGGCGCTAAAAACGCCGCGCTGCCCATTCTTTTCGCTGCGCTGCTCGCAGAAGAGCCGGTAGAGATCCAGAACGTACCGAAGCTGAAAGATATCGACACGACCATGAAGTTGCTCGGCCAGTTGGGCACCAAAGTGGAGCGTAACGGTTCCGTCTGGATCGATGCCAGCAACGTGAACAACTTCTCAGCGCCGTATGAGCTGGTGAAAACCATGCGTGCTTCCATCTGGGCGCTTGGCCCGCTGGTGGCGCGTTTCGGTCAGGGACAGGTTTCACTGCCGGGCGGATGCGCTATCGGCGCCCGTCCAGTCGACCTGCATATCTTCGGTCTGGAAAAGCTGGGCGCGGAGATCAAGCTGGAAGAGGGGTACGTTAAAGCGTCCGTCAATGGTCGCCTGAAAGGCGCGCACATTGTCATGGACAAAGTGAGCGTGGGCGCAACGGTAACCATCATGTCGGCTGCTACGCTGGCAGAAGGCACTACCATCATCGAAAACGCCGCCCGAGAGCCGGAAATCGTGGATACCGCGAACTTCCTGGTCGCGCTGGGGGCGAAGATCAGCGGGCAGGGCACAGACCGTATCACCATCGAAGGCGTTGAACGTCTGGGTGGTGGTGTGTACCGCGTACTGCCAGACCGTATCGAAACCGGTACTTTCCTGGTAGCGGCTGCCATTTCTGGCGGTAAGATTGTTTGTCGTAACGCACAACCGGATACCCTGGATGCGGTACTGGCGAAACTGCGCGATGCGGGTGCGGACATTGAAATCGGTGAAGACTGGATCAGCCTCGATATGCACGGGCAGCGTCCTAAAGCCGTTAACGTGCGCACTGCGCCACATCCGGCATTCCCGACGGATATGCAGGCACAGTTCACCCTGTTGAACCTGGTGGCCGAAGGCACAGGCTTCATCACGGAAACTATCTTCGAAAACCGTTTCATGCACGTACCGGAACTGATCCGTATGGGTGCGCATGCTGAGATTGAAAGCAACACGGTCATTTGCCACGGCGTTGAAAAACTGTCCGGTGCGCAGGTGATGGCGACCGATCTGCGCGCGTCTGCGAGCCTCGTACTGGCAGGTTGTATTGCAGAAGGGACTACCGTTGTCGATCGTATCTACCACATCGATCGTGGTTACGAGCGTATTGAAGACAAACTGCGCGCGCTGGGTGCGAATATCGAGCGTGTGAAGGGCGAGTAATCGTTCCGGCACCCCCCTGCCAGAACAGGCCGGGGGATTGCTGTTCCTGTAAATCCGGGTGCATCAGTCCTGATGTGCTTTCTTCGCTTTGCTCTGGCGCATCATGCGCGTTCTGTCGATAAATTCATGGGTAATGGGATCGTGATAGCGTGACGGCCATATCACCCACGGATGCGTATCCAGCGCCGTCGCAATAATCAGTTCCCCCTTCGGCCATGGGCGGGTCAGGGCGTTTGCCAGCGTCGACGAGCTCAGCCCATGACGACGTGATTCGGCAGCCAGCGATGTCCCTTTTTTACGCAGTGCCGCAATAATGTCAGCAGAATGCCAGTCGATGAATTTTGTATCCATAATGCTGTCCTTGTGTTCGTTATCGTCCACGTCGTTTCGTGTGAAAAGACAGCATTACTATACTCACTGCGAACATCTGTTCTAAAAAGTTCATGTTACGAGAAGCAATATTCAGAATAAGGCACGGCTTTATACATACGGCCTGTAACCTGATGAGCTTACGCGTAAATGTAATTTATTGGTGCGTACTGGAACCTCCCTACGAGATCGCAGGGAGATGAGGAAGAGATTAACGGTCGCGCTGGACGGCGATGTGCGCGAGGCCGATTAGCGCATCACGCCATGGGCTGTCGGGAATGACCTGAATTGCGGCGATGGCTTTGTCTGCTTCTTCTTCAGCACGCTGACGCGTCCATTCAAGGGAACCACAGATGGCCATTGTTTCCAGTACCGGGTCCAGAAGATGGCGACCATTTCCCTGCTCGATAGCCTCCCGGATCATTTTCGCCTGCTCTGGTGTGCCATTGCGCATCGCGTGGAGCAGCGGCAGCGTTGGCTTGCCTTCGTTCAGGTCATCGCCAACGTTTTTACCGAGCGTTTCGCCATCCGCGCTGTAGTCCAGCAAATCATCAATCAGCTGGAACGCGGTGCCGAGGTAACGGCCGTAGTCCTGAAGCCCTTTTTCCTGAGCTTCGCTACAGCCTGCCAGAATGCCGGAGCACTGCGCGGCGGCTTCAAACAGACGTGCGGTCTTGCTGTAAATCACCCGCATATAGTTTTCTTCGGTGATATCCGGGTCGTTGACGTTCATCAACTGTAGGACTTCGCCTTCAGCGATAACGTTTACGGCTTCTGACATCACTTCCAGCACCTTCAGCGAGCCAAGGCTGGTCATCATCTGGAAGGCTCGGGTATAGATAAAATCCCCTACCAGAACGCTTGCCGCATTACCAAACGCGGCATTGGCGGTGGCTTTGCCACGACGCATGTCTGATTCATCCACAACATCGTCATGAAGCAGGGTGGCGGTGTGGATAAATTCGATCAGCGCCGCGATCGTGACGTGGGCATTTCCCTGATAGCCAACCGCGCGTGCGGCCAGAATGGCAATCATCGGACGAATACGTTTACCGCCGCCGCTGACGATGTAATAGCCCAACTGATTGATCAGCTGAACGTCAGAGTTGAGTTGCTCCAGGATTGCTGCATTCACACCCGCCATATCTTGCGCGGTTAACTCATTGATTTTTTCTAAATTCATCGCAAAAGCCGGGCTTTTTATCCTGTTTATCCCACACGAGATGGGTACACAAAGGGTTTCGGTTTATAAATAGTATTGCTGATTGTACTGAAAAAATGGCTCAGATAAACGTTACCGTACGTGTTGTGTTTTTTTTCTTCATGTATTGATGGTAGCACTTGTCAAAGGCTCGCGTTTTGCGTAATATTCGCGCCCTATTGTGAATATTTATAGCGCACTCTGAATCATACGAGGATGTGCGCGGAAGCGGAGTTTATATGTACGCGGTTTTCCAAAGTGGTGGTAAACAACACCGAGTAAGCGAAGGTCAGACCGTTCGCCTGGAAAAGCTGGACATCGCAACTGGCGAATCTGTTGAGTTCGCTGAAGTTCTGATGATCGCAAACGGTGAAGAAGTCAAAATCGGCGTTCCTTTCGTTGATGGCGGCGTTATCAAAGCTGAAGTTGTTGCTCACGGTCGTGGCGAGAAAGTTAAAATCGTTAAGTTTCGTCGTCGTAAACACTATCGTAAGCAGCAGGGCCACCGTCAGTGGTTCACTGATGTGAAAATTACTGGCATCAGCGCCTAAGACCTGAGGAGAGATTTAAATGGCACATAAAAAGGCTGGCGGCTCCACACGTAACGGTCGCGATTCAGAAGCTAAACGCCTGGGCGTTAAGCGTTTCGGTGGCGAATCCGTTCTGGCGGGTAGCATCATCGTTCGTCAGCGTGGCACCAAGTTCCACGCGGGTACCAACGTAGGTTGCGGTCGTGACCACACTCTGTTTGCTAAAGCAGACGGTAAAGTGAAATTTGAAGTTAAAGGCCCGAACAACCGTAAATACATCAGCATCGTTGCTGAGTAAGGTTTTCTCGGTCCGGTAACGGATTAAAGCCCCGCAACGTGTTGCGGGGCTTTTTACATTGGAAACCCGGAAAATTTTCTGTAGGGAAAACGGGCATGAAGCAGCAGGCCGGCATTGGTATTCTTTTGGCGCTCACTACCGCGATGTGCTGGGGTGCACTGCCAATTGCAATGAAGCAGGTACTGGAAGTGATGGAACCGCCCACGGTGGTGTTTTATCGCTTCCTGATGGCAAGTATAGGCCTGGGCGCCATTCTGGCCGTCAAAGGTAAGCTGCCACCGCTGCGCATCTTCCGAAAACCGCGCTGGCTGGTGTTACTGGCTATCGCGACGGGCGGTCTGTTCGGTAACTTCATTCTGTTCAGCTCTTCCCTGCAATATCTTAGCCCTACAGCGTCGCAGGTGATTGGTCAGCTATCACCGGTCGGCATGATGGTCGCCAGCGTATTCATCCTCAAGGAGAAGATGCGCGGTACGCAGATCATCGGGGCAAGCATGCTGCTTTGCGGTCTGGTGATGTTCTTTAACACCAGTCTGATCGAGATTTTTACCCGCCTGACGGATTACACCTGGGGTGTCATTTTTGGGGTGGGTGCAGCAACGGTCTGGGTGAGTTATGGCGTCGCGCAAAAGGTGTTATTGCGTCGTCTTGCCTCACAGCAGATCCTCTTTTTGCTGTACACTTTGTGTACACTGGCATTATTGCCGTTAGCTAAGCCGGGGGTGATTACCCAGCTCAGCGACTGGCAACTGGCGTGCCTCATTTTTTGTGGGCTGAACACGCTGGTCGGTTATGGCGCGCTGGCTGAAGCCATGGCGCGCTGGCAGGCAGCACAGGTGAGCGCCTTAATCACGCTTACCCCGCTGTTTACGCTGTTATTTTCAGATTTGTTATCAATGGCCTGGCCCGATGTCTTCGTCAAGCCGATGCTCAACCTGTTGGGTTATCTCGGTGCGTTTGTCGTGGTTGCGGGCGCGATGTATTCCGCCATTGGTCATCGTCTCTGGGGGCGTTGGCGCAAAAATGAAGCGGTTGTAATAGTCCCCCGCTCAGGCGAATGAGTTACGGAGAGTAAAATGAAGTTTGTTGATGAAGCGACGATTCTGGTCGTGGCAGGTGATGGCGGTAACGGTTGTGTAAGCTTCCGCCGTGAAAAATATATTCCTCGTGGCGGTCCTGACGGCGGTGACGGTGGGGACGGTGGCGACGTGTGGCTGGAGGCGGATGAAAACCTCAACACGCTGATCGACTACCGTTTCGAAAAATCTTTCCGCGCCGAACGTGGGCAGAACGGCCAGAGCCGCGACTGTACCGGTAAACGCGGTAAAGACGTGACGATCAAAGTGCCGGTAGGTACGCGTGTCATCGATCAGGGCACGGGCGAAACCATGGGTGATATGACCAAACACGGTCAGCGCCTGATGGTGGCGAAAGGCGGCTGGCACGGTCTGGGTAACAGCCGTTTCAAATCTTCCGTTAACCGTACCCCGCGTCAGAAAACCATGGGTACCCCGGGTGATAAGCGCGACCTGCAACTGGAACTGATGCTGCTGGCGGATGTGGGGATGCTGGGTATGCCAAACGCCGGTAAATCGACGTTTATCCGTGCGGTCTCTGCGGCGAAACCAAAAGTGGCGGATTATCCGTTTACGACACTGGTACCGAGCCTGGGCGTTGTCCGTATGGATAACGAGAAGAGCTTCGTGGTCGCTGACATCCCGGGTCTGATTGAAGGGGCAGCAGAAGGCGCCGGTCTGGGGATTCGCTTCCTGAAGCACCTTGAGCGTTGTCGCGTACTGTTGCACCTCATCGACATCGATCCAATCGACGGTTCCGATCCGGTTGAAAACGCCCGTATCATTATCGGTGAGCTGGAGAAATACAGTGAAAAACTGGCGCAAAAACCGCGCTGGCTGGTATTTAACAAGATCGACCTGATGGATAAAGCGGAAGCTGAAGCGAAAGCTAAAGCGATTGCCGAAGCGATGGGTTGGGAAGATAAGTACTACCTGATCTCTGCCGCCAGCCAGGTTGGCGTGAAAGATCTCTGCTGGGATGTGATGACCTTTATCATCGAGAATCCGGTTGTTCAGGCAGAAGAGGCGAAACAGCCTGAAAAAGTTGAATTCATGTGGGATGACTACCACCGCCAGCAGCTCGAAGAGCTGGAAGCGGATGAAGATGATGAAGACTGGGACGATGACTGGGATGAAGACGACGAAGAAGGCGTCGAGTTCATCTACAAGCACTAACCTCAGTATAAAGCCCCTTAACGGGGCTTTTTTTTATCCTATTTTCGCCGGTAACCAACAGCTGGCGATGAGGCCGCCCTCAGCGCCGTTCTCCAGCGTTAAATAGCCATGATGGAGCTGAACGATACGCTGTACGATGCTCAGCCCAAGGCCGCTGCCGCCGTAGCGCTGGTCGAGACGTCGGAAAGGTTCGGTGATCGACTGGCGGTGTGCCTCATCAATACCCGGCCCCTGATCGGTAACGCTCACCCGGGTACCGCTCTCCGTCGCTGTTAATGCCACTTCAATGGTTGTGCCTGCCGGGCTGTAGCGGGCGGCATTCTCCAGAAGGTTCCTTAGCATCAGACGTAACAGGACGGCGTCCCCCTGAACCGTCAGCGCGCTGTGGGCCGGCCATATCACCGTATGCTCTCTGGCTTCATGCTCCAGGCTAAGCGGAGCAATGATCGTCTCAGTCCAGTTCACGGTATCGTAATGGCCGCTGGCCATCGCCTGTCCGGCACGCGCCAGCATCAGCAACTGTTCCACCGTGTGCATCAACTGATCGATCCGGTTTATCAGTGGCGTGGCCTGCGGGGAACCGGACTGAGCCATCAGTTCCAGATGGAGCCTGATCCCCGCAAGCGGCGTACGTAACTCGTGTGCCGCATCGGCGGTAAACAGGCGTTCCTGTTGAATAGTGTGGTCCAGCCGGGCGAGGAGTTGGTTGAGGGACGTGGTTACTGCGCCTATCTCTTCCATATCAGAATACATCGGCAGGGGAGTCAGATTATCCGCCGAACGGTTCGCAAGGCTGGCGCGAAGTTTGTTGAGTGGTCGGGTGATCCAGGTGACGGCCCAGAATGAGAAGAGCAGGGTAAAACCGACCATCACCAGAGAAGGGACTAGCAGGGAGGCAATGGCTTCGCGGATCTCTTTTTCGACATGGTTGTTGCGCGCTTTCGCAGACAACGTTTCATTCACCAGAAAACCGATTTGCTCGCGGCTCTCATGCCACAGCCAGACTACGCTAACCAGTTGAAAAAATAGCAGTATAACCGCCAGCAACACCATTAATCGCCGGCGCATACTGTTCATTTCTGGCTCTCCAGACGGTAACCCACGCCACGTACGGTTTTGATGCGATCTTTACCGAGCTTGCGGCGCAGATTATGAATGTGAACTTCAAGCGTGTTTGATCCTGGATCGTCCTGCCAGGAGTAGATGTCCTGTTGCAGCGTTTCACGGTGCACGGTCTGCCCGCTGCGCATGATCAGACGCGTCAGCAGAGCGAACTCTTTTGGGGTCACTTCCACAGGCTGAGACTGGCGCAGCACCTGCTGAGTTTGCAGATTGAGGGTGATATCCCCGTCCGTCAGCAGGTTGTCGCTGTGGCCCTGATAGCGGCGGATTAACGCCCGTACGCGAGCCTGTAGCTCGGCAAGGGCGAAGGGTTTTACCAGATAATCGTCAGCGCCAGAATCCAGCCCGTTAATTCTGTCTTCAATGGCATCGCGGGCGGTAAGAATCAATACGGGATTCTCCACTCCGCGACGACGCCACTGGCAGAGCAGCGTCGCGCCGTCTTTATCCGGCAGTCCCAAATCCAGGATCACAAGGCTGTATTCTCCGCTCTGGATCAAGGCATCTGCTTCAGCCGCCGTGGCGGCACAATCCAGGGCGTAGCCCTCATTCCCCAGTGCCAGCGCTAACCCTTCCTGTAATAACAGATCGTCTTCAACTATCAGTAGTTTCATCGCTAGTTATTCTGGTAGATGTCCTTATAGAGCCTGCTTTCGAAACGCACCAGTGGAATACGACGATTGCGCTGGTCAGCCGGTTCGACGGCATAGCCGGAAAGATACTGCACAAAGGCCATGCGTTGCCCGCTGGCTGTCGTGATAAAACCGGCAAGGTTGTAAACGCCTTGCAGGGAACCCGTTTTGGCTGACACTTTGCCATCCACGCCTGCAGCGTGAAGGCCCGCACGGTACTGAAGTGACCCATCGTGTCCGGCGAGCGGCAGCATTGTAATAAAGTTTAGCTCAGCGTCATGCTGAGCGATGTACTGCAACACCTGCATCATGGTGGCCGGTGAGATCAGGTTATGGCGCGATAAACCAGAACCGTCGACAGCGATCGTATTGCCCAGATCGATACCCGCCTGCTGGCGCAGGATCTGACGTACGGCATCAGAACCGGCCCGCCAGGTTCCTGGCACACCAAAGCGCGCGTGCCCGATCATACGGAACACCGTGTCGGCAATCATGTTATCCGACTTTTTCAGCATAATCTTAAGCAAATCATGCAGTGGCGCGGACTGTTTACTGGCAATCACCGTGCCTGGTTCATTCACCTGCGTCTGGCGCAGCAGCGTTCCGGTGTAGGTTATGCCCGCCTGCTTCAGTTCATCTTTAAAAATGGCACCGGCATAGCCTGCGCCATCCTGAATGGCAAAGGCCAGCGGGAGGGGATCGGCCCGCTGGGTCAGGCAGCCGGTGAGCGTATAGCGATTGAGATCGCCCGGTACCACGTCGAGCTCACAATACTGTGCCTCCGGGGAGCCTTTCGCCAGCGTCCGCACCTGGCTGAACATCGTGACCGGGTAGTAAGACGCCACGCGGATAAACGCTAAGTCATTGGGTTTTGGCGCGCTGTAAAGCGATACGGAGAAGCAGTTACGGTCAACGATGGCGGCGGCTGGCGGGGCGCTAAAGCACTGCGTCATGTCGTTCCATGGCCAGCCAGGCGCTTTATCGTGGCTGGCGAAAATGGAGGTGTCGATCAGCACGTTGCCATCAATTTTTGTTACGCCGGATTTTTTCAGTACCGCCACCATGTTGCGGACATCCTGGCGCTTAAAGGTGGGATCGCCACCAAAACGGGCGATAAGATCGCCTTTCAGTTCGCCACCCTCAACGTTACCTCTGGTTTCAAGGGTGGTAGTAAAACGGAAGTCAGGCCCGAGCTGGAGCAGGGCGGCGAGGGCAGTGATCACCTTCTGGGTACTGGCAGGCAGCGCCATCTGTTGACTGTGATAGTCAATCTCGGGAGCCTGCGCGCCAACCTTCTGCACCATCAGGGCAAGGTTCGCGCCGGCGGGCAGTTGATTAATGTACTCATCAACATTCGCGGCCTGAACGGTGAACGTTATACTGGTAGTCAATCCGATGATAAAACTGGAAAATCGCATAATCTCGCGCTAACAACCCGAAAACAAACCGTCATACTACGGTGCATGGCACTGTAAAGTAAACGATGACCCATAGTGAACTTCGCGGTAAAATGCGTATCAAATTGAAAAATTGCTGCTGACCTGGGGCGTTGCTCCCGGGTCGGTTTTCTTTTTGCTTCTGGCCTGTTCAGGTGGGCTGGAGCAGGGAACACTGCTCCCAACAGGAATGTTTAAGAGGTATAACAAATGCAAGCTATTCCGATGACCTTACGTGGTGCCGAAAAACTGCGCGAAGAGCTGGATTTTCTGAAATCCGTACGTCGCCCTGAAATCATCGCCGCTATCGCGGATGCGCGTGAGCATGGCGACCTGAAAGAGAATGCTGAATACCACGCGGCGCGTGAGCAGCAGGGTTTCTGCGAGGGGCGTATCAAAGATATCGAAGCGAAACTGTCCAACGCGCAGGTTATCGATATCACTAAAATGCCAAACAACGGTCGCGTGATCTTCGGCTCTACCGTCACCGTCCTGAATCTGGACAACGACGAAGAGCAAACCTATCGCATCGTGGGTGATGATGAAGCGGACTTCAAACAGAACCTGATTTCGGTGAACTCCCCGATTGCTCGCGGCCTGATTGGCAAAGAGCAGGATGATGTTGTGACTATCCGCACCCCAGGTGGCGAAGTGGAATACGAAATTATTAAGGTTGAATACCTGTAATTCGCTTCTCTTCTAAGATGTTGATACATTGTAAAGAAAAGAAAAAGGCCGCATAGCGGCCTTTTATCAACTCAAGGAGCATGGCATTTTGCTCGCCTGCTGAAAGAAATCCCTCGTTTCACACAGAAAATGTGTTTGATTCAGGATATCCTTAACGTGGCAGCGAGATTTTGCGCTCTTTAGATGGGCGATAGAGCACCAGCGTTTTACCGATGACCTGTACATTACAGGCGCCGGTTTCGCGCACGATGGCTTCCACGATCAGGTTTTTAGTGTCTCTGTCTTCAGAGGCGATTTTCACCTTGATCAGCTCGTGGTGTTCCAGCGCTTGTTCAATCTCGGCAAGCACCCCTTCGGTCAAACCATTGTTGCCAAGCATCACTACAGGCTTGAGCGGATGTGCCAGACCTTTAAGGTGCTGTTTTTGTTTAGTACTCAGATTCATCGTATATTTTTGCTTACGTTGGGATTGAAAACGGTTCATTCTACCGCCATCTCCCTAATATCGCCAAATAGCTGCGTAGAAATTTACGTCACAGGCAAGTAACGATGAACCAGGACGGAAATGTTAAATGACAGGTAAAAAGCGTTCTGCCAGCTCCAGCCGCTGGCTTCAGGAACACTTTAGCGATAAATATGTTCAACAGGCGCAGAAAAAGGGGTTACGTTCCCGCGCCTGGTTTAAACTTGATGAAATACAGCAAAGTGACAAACTTTTTAAACCGGGAATGACGGTGGTCGACCTCGGTGCGGCACCTGGCGGATGGTCCCAGTATGCGGTTACGCAGATCGGCGGAACGGGCCGAATCATCGCATGCGATCTTTTACCAATGGATCCCATCGTCGGTGTCGACTTCCTTCAGGGCGACTTTCGTGATGAATTAGTGCTTAAAGCATTACTTGATCGTGTAGGTGACAGTAAGGTCCAGGTTGTCATGTCGGATATGGCACCAAATATGTGTGGAACACCGGCGGTGGATATCCCCCGCGCCATGTATCTGGTGGAACTAGCGTTAGAAATGTGTCGTGATGTACTAGCGCCTGGTGGTAGTTTTGTTGTGAAGGTGTTTCAGGGCGAAGGTTTCGAGGAGTATCTTAAGGAAATTCGCTCCCTGTTTGCGAAGGTCAAAGTTCGTAAGCCGGACTCTTCCCGGGCCCGTTCCCGTGAAGTGTATATTGTAGCGACCGGGCGAAAATGATAACCGGTAGATTTCAGGCGAAAGTTTGAATGAAACTGGATATAGAGTATCCTGACGCTGTTTTTAACACAGTTGTAATATGAGGTTAATCCCTTGAGTGACATGGCGAAAAACCTAATACTCTGGCTGGTCATTGCCGTTGTGCTGATGTCAGTTTTCCAGAGCTTTGGGCCCAGCGAGTCGAATGGCCGCAAGGTGGATTATTCTACCTTCCTGCAAGAGGTCAATCAGGACCAGGTTCGCGAAGCGCGTATCAACGGACGTGAGATCAACGTTACCAAGAAAGATAGTAACCGTTACACGACTTACATCCCGGTGAACGATCCTAAGCTGCTTGATAACCTTCTGACCAAAAACGTCAAAGTGGTAGGCGAGCCGCCAGAAGAACCAAGCCTGTTGGCTTCTATCTTCATTTCCTGGTTCCCGATGCTGCTTCTTATCGGTGTCTGGATCTTCTTTATGCGCCAGATGCAGGGCGGTGGTGGCAAAGGTGCCATGTCGTTCGGTAAGAGCAAGGCGCGTATGCTGACGGAAGACCAGATCAAGACCACCTTTGCTGACGTAGCAGGTTGTGACGAAGCAAAAGAAGAGGTGGGTGAACTGGTTGAATACCTGCGCGAGCCGAGCCGTTTCCAGAAACTGGGCGGTAAGATCCCGAAAGGCGTCCTGATGGTCGGCCCTCCGGGTACCGGTAAAACCCTGCTGGCAAAAGCCATCGCGGGTGAAGCGAAGGTCCCGTTCTTTACTATTTCAGGTTCTGACTTCGTTGAAATGTTCGTGGGTGTCGGTGCATCTCGTGTGCGTGACATGTTCGAGCAGGCTAAGAAGGCAGCACCGTGCATCATCTTCATCGATGAAATCGACGCCGTTGGCCGCCAGCGTGGCGCAGGCCTGGGCGGTGGTCACGATGAACGTGAGCAGACCCTGAACCAGATGCTGGTTGAAATGGACGGCTTTGAAGGTAACGAAGGTATCATCGTTATCGCGGCAACTAACCGTCCAGACGTACTCGACCCTGCGCTGCTGCGTCCAGGCCGTTTCGACCGTCAGGTTGTGGTCGGTCTGCCGGATGTTCGTGGTCGTGAACAGATCCTGAAAGTGCATATGCGTCGCGTACCGCTGGCGCCAGATATCGACGCGGCAATCATCGCGCGTGGTACTCCAGGCTTCTCCGGTGCGGATCTGGCTAACCTGGTCAACGAGGCAGCACTGTTTGCCGCTCGCGGTAACAAGCGTGTAGTGTCCATGGTGGAATTTGAGAAAGCGAAAGACAAAATCATGATGGGTGCGGAACGTCGCTCCATGGTGATGACGGAAGCGCAGAAAGAGTCCACGGCATATCACGAAGCGGGCCACGCGATTATCGGTCGTCTGGTGCCGGAACACGATCCGGTACACAAGGTGACGATCATTCCACGCGGTCGTGCGTTGGGTGTGACCTTCTTCCTGCCTGAAGGCGACGCGATCAGCGCCAGCCGTCAGAAGCTGGAAAGTCAGATTTCAACCCTGTACGGCGGTCGTCTGGCAGAAGAGATCATCTACGGTGCGGAACATGTTTCCACCGGTGCGTCGAACGATATTAAAGTGGCGACAAACCTGGCACGTAACATGGTGACCCAGTGGGGCTTCTCCGACAAACTCGGTCCGCTGCTCTATGCAGAAGAAGAGGGCGAAGTATTCCTGGGCCGCTCCGTGGCAAAAGCGAAACATATGTCCGATGAAACGGCTCGTATCATCGACCAGGAAGTGAAAGCGCTGATTGAGCGTAACTACGCTCGCGCCCGTCAGATCCTGAATGACAATATGGACATCCTGCATTCGATGAAAGATGCGCTCATGAAATATGAGACCATCGATGCGCCGCAGATTGACGACTTGATGGCTCGCCGCGAAGTGCGTCCGCCAGCAGGCTGGGAAGACCCAGGCGCGTCTAACAATTCTGACAACAATGGCACCCCGCGTGCACCGCGTCCGGTCGATGAACCGCGTACGCCAAACCCGGGCAACACCATGTCAGAGCAGTTGGGCGACAAGTAAGTCACTGCTGTTGAAGCGTTTGTCTGTACATCAAACCCTGGAGCGTGCTCCGGGGTTTTTCTTTTTTATATAACCATGCAAATAACAGGGATTTAGCCATGAAACTCTTCGCCCAGGACTCGCATCTCGACCTTTCACATCCGCATGTGATGGGGATCCTGAATGTCACGCCTGATTCCTTCTCTGACGGCGGCACGCATAACTCGCTTATCGACGCGGTTAAACACGCGAATTTAATGATCAACGCGGGTGCCACCATCATTGACGTTGGAGGGGAGTCAACGCGGCCTGGCGCGGCGGAGGTTTCGGTGGAAGAAGAGCTGGCGCGCGTGGTGCCGGTGGTGGAGGCTATCGCCCGGCGCTTTGAAGTGTGGATCTCCGTTGATACCTCCAAACCCGAAGTGATCCGTGAAGTGGCGAGAGTGGGCGCGCACATTATCAATGATATCCGCTCGCTGACCGAGCCGGGCGCAATTGAAGCCGCCGCTGAAACCGGGCTACCGGTGTGTCTGATGCATATGCAGGGCCAGCCTAAGACAATGCAGGAGGCGCCAAAATATGAAGATGTGTTTGCCGACGTCACCCGCTTCTTTATTGAGCATATCGAACGCTGTGAACGTGCGGGTATCGCAAAAGAGAAATTGCTGCTCGACCCGGGCTTCGGTTTCGGTAAAAATCTCTCACACAATTACGCGTTGCTTGCGCGCTTATCAGAGTTTCATCAGTTCGGCCTGCCACTGCTGGTGGGAATGTCGAGAAAATCGATGATTGGTCAGTTGTTGAATGTCGGGCCGAACGAACGTCTGAGCGGCAGTCTGGCCTGCGCGGTGATTGCCGCGATGCAAGGTGCACACATCATTCGCGTCCATGACGTAAAAGAAACAGTAGAAGCCATGCGTGTGGTGGAAGCCACACTGGCAGCGAAGGAAAACAAACGCTATGAGTAATCGTAAATATTTTGGTACCGATGGCATCCGTGGGCGCGTAGGCGATGCGCCAATTACCCCTGACTTTGTCCTGAAGCTGGGCTGGGCGGCGGGTAAGGTACTGGCGCGTCATGGCTCCCGTAAGATCATTATTGGTAAAGATACCCGTATTTCGGGTTATATGCTTGAGTCCGCGCTGGAAGCCGGGCTGGCGGCGGCGGGGCTTTCAGCTTCCTTTACGGGGCCAATGCCGACCCCTGCTGTTGCCTATCTGACTCGTACCTTCCGTGCGGAAGCGGGCATCGTCATTTCAGCTTCTCATAATCCGTTCTATGACAACGGTATCAAATTCTTCTCCATCGACGGCACTAAACTGCCGGATGACGTGGAAGAGGCGATTGAAGCGGAAATGGAGAAAGAGATCACCTGTGTCGACTCCGCTGAGCTGGGTAAAGCCAACCGTATTGTCGATGCCGCAGGCCGCTACATTGAATTCTGCAAAGGCACGTTCCCGAATGAACTGAGCCTGGCACACCTCAAAATTGTGGTGGACTGTGCAAACGGTGCGACCTATCACATTGCGCCGAATGTTTTCCGCGAGCTGGGCGCGAAAGTGATCACCATCGGCTGCGAGCCGGACGGTCTGAACATCAATGAAGAAGTCGGCGCGACAGACGTGCGTGCCTTGCAGGCGCGTGTACTGGCTGAAAAAGCCGATCTGGGTATTGCCCTGGATGGCGATGGCGACCGTGTGATCATGGTTGACCACGAAGGTAACAAGGTCGACGGGGATCAGATCCTCTACATCATTGCGCGTGAAGGCCTGCGTCAGGGGCAACTGCGCGGTGGCGCGGTGGGCACGCTGATGAGCAATATGGGTCTGGAGCTGGCGCTGAAACAGCTGGGCATCCCGTTTGTTCGCGCGAAAGTGGGTGACCGCTACGTGCTGGAAAAACTTCAGGAAAAAGGCTGGCGCATTGGCGCGGAAAACTCCGGCCACGTGATCCTGCTCGATAAAACCACCACCGGTGACGGCATTGTGGCGGCGCTTCAGGTTGTTGCCGCGATGGCGCGTAACCATATGAGCCTGCACGATCTGTGCAGCGGCATGAAAATGTTCCCGCAGATCCTGGTGAACGTGCGTTTCACCGCTGGTAAAGGCGACCCGCTGGAAAATGATAACGTGAAAGCGGTGATGGCAGAGGTGGAAGCGACGCTTGGCAGCCGTGGACGCGTCCTGCTGCGTAAGTCGGGTACCGAGCCGCTGATCCGCGTGATGGTGGAAGGTGAAGACGAAGCGCAGGTAACTGAATTTGCGCACCGCATTGCGGATGCAGTGAAAGCTGCATAATCTTTCAGAATAAGTGTTTAAAAAGGCGGCGTTTGCCGCCTTTGTTTTAAGCAATTAATGGCTTTTTGCTGTTTTTTTCCGCAGTTGATACAATGCCTCGAAAATGCCCTTGCGAAGGTGATTCGCTTTGGTTAGTATTCACACCCGCTTCAGTGGGAAACAAAATCCTGCTAATTGGTCGAAGCATTGGTATGCGGCAAATCCGCAAGGAACAGGTTGATTATGTACGAAGCTCTTTTAGTTATTTTCCTTATTGTAGCCATCGCTCTCGTAGCGCTGATTATGCTGCAGCAAGGTAAAGGCGCTGATATGGGAGCCTCCTTCGGAGCAGGCGCTTCCGGTACGCTGTTCGGTTCAAGTGGTTCTGCGAACTTCATGACCCGTACGACGGCGATTCTGGCTACGCTGTTCTTCATCATCAGTCTGGTGTTGGGCAATATCAATAGCAACAAGACCAGTAAAGGAAGCGAGTGGGAAAACCTGAGCGCGCCAGCAAAAAGTGAGCAAACTCAGCCAGCTGCACCGGCTAAGCCAACCAGCGATATCCCGCAGTAAGTATTCAGTACCGAGGTGGTGGAATTGGTAGACACGCTACCTTGAGGTGGTAGTGCCCTAACGGGCTTGTGGGTTCGAGTCCCATCCTCGGTACCAATATTCCAGAAGAAAGACGTCGCAAGACGTCTTTTTTTTCGTCTGTACATTCTGTGTTTCCGATCTATTGTAGGGCGGGTAAGCGCAGCGCCGCCCGCCGTTTTGCCCGGTGGCGCTGCGCTTACCGGGCCTACGAAGACCACAAAAAAGGCGCCCATTGGGCGCCTTTTACATGTCTTGCTGTCGATTACTTCTTATCGCTGTGTTCCAGGTTCTCAACCTGCGGCAGACCATTACCGGAATTCGCGGAGAGCAGGCCATTCTCAACATAGTTGAACAGCTTCTCACGGGTATCGGTGATGTCCAGGTTACGCATGGTCAGTTGACCGATACGGTCATCCGGAGAGAATACTGACTCACCTTTCTCCATGGTCAGACGCTCTGCTTTATAGGTCAGGTTGTCAGACACGGTATTGAGGATGGAGTAATCATTGCCGCGACGCAGTTCCAGCGTCACTTCGCCGGTGATTGCGCTCGCCACCCAACGTTGCAGGGCGTCACGCAGCATCAGCGCCTGTGGATCAAACCAGCGACCCTGATACAGCAGTTTGCCCAGCTGACGGCCATGAGCGTGATACTGCTCAATGGTGTCTTCGTTGTGAATACCGGTCAGCAGACGCTCGTAAGCGATGTGCAGCAGCGCCATCCCCGGAGCTTCGTAAATGCCACGGCTTTTCGCTTCGATGATACGGTTTTCGATCTGATCGCTCATACCCAGACCGTGACGACCGCCGATGCGGTTTGCTTCCAGCATCAGTTCAACATCGTCTGAGAAGGTTTTACCGTTCAGGGCAACCGGATGACCGCGTTCGAAACGCACGGTCACTTCTTCCGCCGGGATCTTCACGTTCTCATCCCAGAATTTTACGCCCATGATCGGGTTAACAATTTTTACGCTAGAGTTCAGGAATTCCAGGTCTTTCGCTTCGTGCGTCGCACCCAGCATGTTGGAGTCGGTTGAGTAGGCTTTCTCAACGGACATCTTATAGTCAAAGCCGCAGGCAATCATAAACTCAGACATTTCATGACGGCCACCCAGTTCGTCGATGAAGTCGGTATCCAGCCACGGTTTGTAGATCTGCAACTCGGCGTTGGTCAGCAGACCGTAACGATAGAAACGTTCAATATCGTTGCCTTTATAGGTACTGCCATCACCCCAGATGTTCACGCCATCTTCTTTCATGGCGGCGACCAGCATGGTGCCGGTGACAGCACGACCCAGCGGAGTGGTATTAAAATAGGTCAGGCCGCCGGTAGTGTTATGAAAAGCACCGCACTGGATAGCGGCAATGCCTTCAGCGACCAGTTGCTTACGGCAGTCAATCAGACGTGCGTTCTCTGCGCCATACTCCATGGCACGACGAGGGATCGCGTCATAATCTTCCTCGTCCGGCTGACCCAGGTTCGCAGTATATGCATACGGAACCGCTCCCTTCTGGCGCATCCACAGCAGTGCAGCGCTGGTATCCAGGCCGCCTGAGAAAGCGATGCCAATACGTTGTCCTACCGGAAGATGCTTGAGAATCGTCGTCATAGAATAAAACCCTGCTTGATTGACTGTTTAGAGACCGCTTTCGCTCTCTTGTGCATTTTTATGCAAAATAAGTGAGTATTCATTTAATCATCTTTTGTCGAAGACCGGAAGAGACTCGTGCGTTTTTTGTAAAAAATTTGGTCTGTTCTGTCTGGCAGAAGCTGGGTTGACAGGTGGGGTCAACTATCAATATACTAAACGCCGATTTTACGTCCCGTCTTCGGTACCAAATCCCAGCATTATTTGCAAATTCTGTCCAAAACGCGTAGAATTTGCCACGTTTCAGGCGCGGGGTGGAGCAGCCTGGTAGCTCGTCGGGCTCATAACCCGAAGGTCGTCGGTTCAAATCCGGCCCCCGCAACCACTTTCCTATAAAGTTCTTTTTCAAATATACTGTGAAGACTTAGAGCCTTCGTAGCTGGATTTGAAAAAATTCTTTCGGAAAGTGCTCCAGGCCACAGTTGTGGCTATAGGGTTCAGTTATCTAAAGCCCCGATTTATCGGGGTTTTTTGTTATCTGACTACAGAATAACTGGGCTTTACGCCCTTTTTTTATGTCTTGGGGGTGGGCTTGTCCACATTAGAGCAAAAATTAACAGAGATGATTACTGCACCGGTCGAAGCACTGGGCTACGAACTGGTCGGCATCGAATTCGTTCGCGGCCGCACATCGACGCTGCGCATCTATATTGATAGTGAAGATGGCATCAATGTTGATGATTGTGCTGATGTCAGCCACCAGGTGAGTGCGGTTCTTGATGTTGAAGATCCGATTACCGTTGCGTACAACCTGGAAGTTTCCTCACCTGGCCTCGATCGTCCGATGTTCACGGCCGAGCACTATGTGCGCTTTACCGGTGAAGAAGTGGCTCTCGTTCTGCGTATGGCCGTACAGAACCGCCGTAAATGGCAGGGAATTATCAAAGCCGTTGATGGTGAAATGATCACGGTGACAGTCGAAGGCAAAGATGAAGTGTTCGCGCTGAGTAATATCCAGAAGGCGAATCTGGTTCCCCACTTTTAACAGTCTGGATTGAGGTGAAAAGCCCGCGATGAACAAAGAAATTTTGGCTGTTGTTGAAGCCGTCTCCAACGAGAAATCACTGCCGCGTGAGAAGATTTTCGAAGCGCTGGAAAGTGCACTGGCTACAGCAACCAAGAAAAAATACGAACAAGAGATCGATGTTCGCGTAGAAATCGATCGTAAAAGCGGTGACTTCGATACATTCCGTCGTTGGGTAATCGTTGAAGAAGTGACCCAACCGACCAAAGAGATCACACTGGAAGCGGCACGTTTTGAAGACGAAAGTCTGAACGTGGGTGACTACGTTGAAGATCAGATTGAATCTGTCACCTTCGACCGTATCACCACCCAGACCGCGAAGCAGGTTATCGTGCAGAAAGTTCGCGAAGCCGAGCGCGCGCTGGTTGTCGATCAGTTCCGCGATCAGGAAGGCGAAATCATCACTGGCGTGGTGAAGAAAGTGAACCGCGATAACATCTCTCTGGAGATCAAATCCGAAGGGCTGCCGGGTAACGCTGAAGCCGTTATCCTGCGTGAAGACATGCTGCCGCGTGAAAACTTCCGCCCAGGCGACCGTATTCGTGGTGTGCTGTATGCCGTACGTCCTGAAGCACGTGGTGCACAGCTGTTCGTGACGCGTTCTAAACCAGAAATGCTGGTTGAACTGTTCCGTATCGAAGTGCCGGAAATCGGCGAAGAAGTTATCGAAATCAAAGCGGCGGCCCGCGATCCGGGCTCCCGTGCGAAAATTGCGGTGAAAACCAACGACAAGCGTATCGACCCGGTCGGTGCTTGCGTCGGTATGCGTGGCGCACGTGTTCAGGCGGTTTCTACCGAACTGGGCGGCGAGCGTATTGATATCGTTCTGTGGGACGACAATCCGGCGCAGTTCGTGATCAACGCAATGGCACCGGCTGATGTGGCGTCTATCGTTGTTGACGAAGACAAACACACCATGGATATCGCTGTAGAAGCGGGCAACCTGGCGCAGGCGATTGGCCGTAACGGTCAGAACGTACGTCTGGCGTCACAGCTGAGCGGCTGGGAACTCAACGTGATGACCGTTGATGACCTTCAGGCCAAGCATCAGGCTGAAGCCCACGCGGCGATCGATACCTTCACCAAATACCTGGACATTGACGAAGACTTCGCCACTGTGCTGGTTGAAGAAGGTTTCTCTACGCTGGAAGAACTGGCCTACGTGCCAATGAAAGAGCTGCTGGAAATTGACGGTCTGGATGAACCAACCGTTGAAGCCCTGCGTGAACGCGCTAAAAACGCACTGACCACCCTGGCGCTGGCTCAGGAAGAAAGCCTTGGCGATAAGAAGCCGGCTGATGACCTGCTGAATCTGGAAGGTCTTGATCGTGCGATTGCGTTCAAGCTGGCTGCCCGTGGTGTTTGTACGCTGGAAGATCTCGCTGAGCAAGGCGTTGATGACCTGGCTGATATCGAAGGTTTAACCGACGAGAAAGCCGGCGAACTCATCATGGCCGCACGTAATATTTGCTGGTTCGGCGACGAAGCGTAATAAACTGTAGCAGGAAGGAACAGCATGACTGATGTAACTGTAAAATCGCTGGCTGCTGAGATTCAGACCTCCGTGGACCGCCTGGTACAGCAATTTGCTGATGCAGGGATCCCGAAGGCCGCTGATGACTCGGTGACCGCGCAAGAAAAACAAACCTTGTTAGCGCACCTGAACCGTGAACACGGCTCTACGCCTGACAAGTTAACGCTGCAGCGCAAAACGCGTAGCACGTTGAACATCCCTGGTACCGGTGGCAAAAGCAAATCGGTACAAATTGAAGTCCGCAAGACGCGCACCTTTGTAAAACGTGATCCGCAAGAGGCAGAACGCCTTGCTGCGGAAGAGCAGGCACAGCGTGAAGCGGAAGAACAAGCTCAGCGTGAGGCAGAAGCCACTGCCAAACGCGAAGCAGAATTAAAAGCTGAACGTGAGGCCGCAGAAAAAGCGAAACGCGACGCCGGTGAAAAAGCGAAGCGTGACGCTGCGGAAAAAGACAAAGTGAGCAATCAACAGACCGACGAAATGACCAAAACTGCCCAGGCTGAAAAAGCCCGCCGTGAAAATGAAGCTGCCGAGCTGAAGCGTAAAGCGGAAGAAGAAGCCCGCCGCAAGCTTGAAGAAGAAGCTCGCCGCGTCGCCGAAGAAGCGCGTCGCATGGCAGAAGAAAACGAGAAGAACGGTGTGAATACCGCTGAACCAACTGAAGACAACAGCGATTATCACGTAACCACTTCTCAGCATGCGCGCCAGGCAGAAGACGATAACGACCGTGAAGTTGAAGGTGGTCGTGGCCGTACTCGCAGTACAAAAGCGGCGCGTCCTGCGAAAAAAGGTAACAAGCACGCTGAATCTAAAGCTGACCGTGAAGAAGCACGTGCAGCGGTTCGCGGTGGTAAAGGCGGTAAGCGTAAAGGTTCCGCTCTGCAGCAGGGCTTCCAGAAGCCAGCTCAGGCCGTTAACCGTGATGTTGTGATCGGCGAAACCATCACCGTTGGCGAACTGGCTAACAAGATGGCGGTGAAAGGCTCTCAGGTCATCAAAGCGATGATGAAGCTGGGCGCAATGGCCACCATCAACCAGGTCATCGACCAGGAAACCGCACAGCTGGTTGCCGAGGAGATGGGCCACAAAGTTATCCTGCGTCGTGAAAACGAGCTGGAAGAAGCAGTAATGAGCGACCGTGATACGGGCGCAGCGGCTGAACCGCGCGCACCGGTTGTGACCATCATGGGTCACGTTGACCACGGTAAAACCTCTCTGCTTGACTACATTCGTTCTACTAAGGTTGCCTCCGGCGAAGCGGGTGGTATTACCCAGCACATCGGTGCTTACCACGTAGAAACCGAAAACGGCATGATCACCTTCCTGGATACCCCAGGCCACGCAGCGTTTACCTCAATGCGTGCTCGTGGTGCTCAGGCAACGGATATCGTTGTTCTGGTTGTTGCTGCCGATGATGGCGTGATGCCACAGACCATTGAAGCTATCCAGCACGCGAAAGCGGCGCAGGTGCCTTTGGTTGTTGCAGTCAACAAAATCGATAAGCCAGAAGCCGATATGGATCGCGTTAAGAACGAACTGTCACAGTACGGCGTTATGCCGGAAGAGTGGGGCGGTGAAGCGCAGTTCATCCCTGTATCTGCAAAAGCAGGTACCGGTATCGACGACCTGCTGAACGCTATCCTGCTTCAGGCTGAAGTTCTGGAGCTGAAAGCGGTTCGTAAAGGTATGGCGAGCGGTGCGGTAATCGAATCCTTCCTGGATAAAGGTCGTGGTCCGGTTGCAACCGTTCTGGTTCGCGAAGGTACTCTGCACAAGGGCGACATCGTTCTGTGTGGTTTCGAATACGGTCGCGTTCGTGCGATGCGTAACGAACTGGGTCAGGAAGTGCTGGAAGCGGGTCCGTCCATCCCAGTGGAAATCCTCGGCCTGTCCGGTGTTCCGGCTGCCGGTGACGAAGTAACCGTGGTACGTGACGAGAAGAAAGCACGTGAAGTGGCGCTGTATCGTCAGGGTAAATTCCGTGAGGTGAAACTGGCTCGCCAGCAGAAATCTAAACTCGAGAACATGTTCGCCAACATGACTGAAGGCGAAGTTCACGAAGTGAACATCGTTCTGAAAGCGGACGTACAGGGTTCTGTGGAAGCGATCTCCGACTCCTTGCTGAAACTGTCTACCGACGAAGTGAAAGTGAAGATCATCGGTTCTGGCGTAGGTGGTATCACCGAAACTGACGCAACCCTGGCAGCCGCGTCCAACGCTATCCTGGTTGGCTTCAACGTTCGTGCTGACGCATCTGCGCGTAAAGTTATCGATGCTGAAAGCCTGGATCTGCGTTACTACTCCGTCATCTATAACCTGATTGACGAAGTGAAAGCAGCGATGAGCGGCATGCTGTCTCCTGAGCTGAAACAGCAGATCATCGGTCTGGCTGAAGTACGTGATGTGTTCAAATCACCGAAATTCGGTGCGATCGCGGGCTGTATGGTTACCGAAGGGACCATTAAGCGTCACAACCCAATCCGCGTACTGCGCGACAACGTGGTTATCTACGAAGGTGAGCTGGAATCCCTGCGCCGCTTCAAAGATGACGTTAACGAAGTTCGTAACGGCATGGAATGTGGTATCGGTGTTAAGAACTACAACGACGTTCGCGTTGGCGATATGATCGAAGTGTTCGAGATCATCGAAATTCAGCGTACCATCGCGTAATCTTCGTCAACTGAAGATTAATTAGCGTAGGCCGGGTAAGCGAAGCGCCACCCGGCAGTAATTTTAAAAAGGGGCTTAAGCCCCTTTTTTGTCTGGAGAATTTATTATGGCGAAAGAATTTGGTCGCCCACAGCGCGTCGCGCAGGAGATGCAGAAAGAGATCGCTCTCATTCTGCAACGTGAAATCAAAGATCCACGCGTGGGGATGATGACCACCGTGTCTGGCGTGGAAATGTCCCGCGACCTGGCGTACGCCAAAGTGTTTGTGACATTCCTGAATGACCAGGATGAAGACGCCGTGAAGAACGGCATTAAAGCGCTGCAGGAAGCCTCTGGTTTCATCCGCTCTCTGCTTGGCAAAGCGATGCGTCTGCGTATTGTGCCGGAGCTGACCTTCTTCTACGACAACTCGCTGGTTGAGGGTATGCGTATGTCCAACCTGGTGACCAGCGTGGTGAAACATGACGATGAGCGTCGTGTTAACCCGGCGGACGACAGCAAGGAGGACTGATGAGTCGTCCTCGTCGTCGCGGTCGTGACGTGCATGGCGTGCTGTTGCTGGATAAACCACAGGGCGCATCCAGCAACGACGTGCTGCAAAAAGTAAAGCGTATTTATAACGCCAATCGCGCGGGGCACACCGGCGCGCTGGATCCGCTGGCAACCGGGATGCTCCCGATCTGCCTGGGTGAAGCGACAAAGTTTTCCCAGTATCTGCTGGATTCCGATAAGCGCTACCGCGTGATTGCCAAACTGGGCCAGCGCACGGACACTTCCGATGCGGATGGTCAGGTCGTTGAAGAGCGCCCGGTAACCTTCAGCGCAGAGCAACTTGATGCGGCGCTGGAGAGCTTCCGGGGCGACACAATGCAGGTGCCGTCGATGTATTCGGCGTTGAAATATCAGGGCAAGAAGCTTTACGAATATGCGCGTCAGGGCATTGACGTTCCGCGTGAAGCCCGTCCGATTACCGTGTATGAGCTGTTGTTCATTCGCCACGAAGGTGATGAGCTGGAGCTGGAAGTGCACTGCTCGAAAGGGACCTACATCCGCACCATCATTGACGACCTCGGTGAAAAGCTGGGCTGCGGCGCGCATGTGATTTATCTGCGTCGTCTGGCGGTCAGCAAGTATCCGGTCGAACGTATGGTAACGCTTGAGCATCTGCACGCCCTGGCTGAACAGGCGCAAGCGCAGGGAATTGCGCCGGCAGATCTGCTGGATCCGCTGCTGATGCCAATGGACAGTCCGGCAGCAGATTTCCCGGTTGTTAATCTTCCTTTAACATCGTCCGTTTACTTTAAGAACGGAAACCCGGTCCGCACAACGGGGGCGCCGCTTGAGGGCCTGGTCCGTGTGACGGAAGGGGAGGAAGGCAAGTTTATCGGGATGGGCGAAATGGACGGTGAAGGGCGCGTTGCCCCGCGTCGTCTGGTCGTCGAATACCCGGTCGAAGCGTGACGGTGATAACGCCTCACCTTGCGATAAGCAGGGGAGACGAGTAGAATATCGCCGCTTAACGCCTGGTAAATTGTTTAACAATCTGCGGGGCGTACATGGGATAGCTGAATTAGAGATCGGCATCCTTACATTCTTTATACTTTGGAGTTTGAAAATGTCTCTAAGCGTTGAAGCTAAAGCTAAAATCGTTTCTGAGTTTGGTCGTGGTACTAACGACAGCGGTTCTACCGAAGTTCAGGTTGCACTGCTGACTGCACAGATTAACCACCTGCAGGGTCACTTTGCAGAGCACAAAAAAGATCACCACAGCCGTCGTGGTCTGCTGCGTATGGTTTCTCAGCGTCGTAAACTGCTCGACTACCTGAAGCGTAAAGATGTTGCACGCTACACCGCGCTGATCGAGCGTCTGGGTCTGCGTCGCTAATTCTTGCGAGTTTCAGAAAAGGGGGCCTGATGGCCCCTTTTTTCAACCAGACGGCAGCAATTCAGGGGAAACTATTGTATTGTTGCTATAAATGATCTTCATTGCAGAGGTTCGCGCGGCTAATGAGAGGCTTCACCCATGGGGGTGTCGGTTGTCATTAGTCGCGAGGATGCGAAGAAGGTCGGGTTAAATCGTCAGCACACCTGAGGTGTGCTTTCAAACATTTAAGAAAGGACAGAATTTTGCTGAATCCGATCGTTCGTAAATTCCAGTATGGTCAGCATACCGTCACGCTGGAAACCGGCATGATGGCTCGTCAGGCTACTGCTGCGGTAATGGTAAGCATGGATGACACTGCTGTATTCGTTACCGTAGTTGGCCAGAAAAAAGCTAAACCAGGTCAGGACTTCTTCCCACTGACCGTGAACTACCAGGAGCGTACCTACGCTGCCGGTAAAATCCCGGGTGGCTTCTTCCGTCGTGAAGGCCGTCCAAGCGAAGGCGAAACCCTGATCGCGCGTCTGATTGACCGCCCGGTTCGTCCGCTGTTCCCGGAAGGTTTCGTCAATGAAGTGCAGGTTATCGCAACCGTTGTTTCCGTTAACCCACAGGTTAACCCGGACATCGTAGCGATGATCGGTGCGTCTGCTGCCCTGTCACTGTCTGGTATCCCATTCAATGGCCCAATCGGTGCCGCGCGCGTCGGTTACATCAACGACCAGTACGTGCTGAACCCAACTCAGGAAGAGCTGAAAGAGAGTAAGCTGGATCTGGTTGTTGCCGGTACTGAAGCAGCAGTTCTGATGGTTGAATCTGAAGCAGAACTGCTGAGTGAAGACCAGATGCTGGGCGCAGTGGTCTTCGGCCACGACCAGCAGCAGATTGTTATCCAGAACATCAACGACCTGGTGAAAGAAGCCGGTAAACCACGTTGGGACTGGCAGCCAGAAGCGGTAAACGACGCGCTGAACGCACGCGTAGCTGCACTGGCAGAATCTCGTCTGAGCGATGCATATCGCATTACAGACAAACAGGAGCGTTATGCTCAGGTTGACGTGATCAAAGATGAAACCATCGCAACCCTGATCGCGGAAGACGAAACGCTGGACGCTAACGAGCTGAGCGAAATCCTGCACGCTATCGAGAAAAACGTTGTTCGTAGTCGCGTACTGGCAGGCGAGCCGCGTATTGATGGCCGTGAAAAGGACATGATCCGTGGTCTGGATGTGCGTACTGGCGTGCTGCCACGTACTCACGGTTCCGCGCTGTTCACCCGTGGTGAAACCCAGGCGCTGGTTACCGCTACCCTGGGTACTGCACGTGACGCACAGAACATCGATGAACTGATGGGCGAGCGCACTGACAGCTTCCTGTTCCACTACAACTTCCCTCCGTACTCTGTGGGCGAGACCGGTATGGTTGGCTCACCGAAGCGTCGTGAAATTGGTCACGGTCGTCTGGCGAAGCGCGGCGTGCTGGCAGTAATGCCAGAAGCAGACAAATTCCCGTACACCGTACGTGTCGTGTCTGAAATCACTGAATCCAACGGTTCTTCTTCCATGGCTTCCGTGTGTGGTGCCTCTCTGGCGCTGATGGATGCAGGCGTGCCGATCAAAGCCGCCGTTGCGGGTATCGCAATGGGTCTGGTGAAAGAAGGCGACAACTACGTTGTTCTGTCTGACATTCTGGGTGACGAAGATCACCTGGGTGATATGGACTTCAAAGTGGCGGGTTCCCGCGACGGTATCTCTGCCCTGCAGATGGATATCAAAATTGAAGGTATCACCAAAGAGATCATGCAGGTTGCTCTGAACCAGGCTAAAGGTGCGCGTCTGCACATTCTGGGCGTGATGGAACAGGCTATCAACGCACCACGCGGTGATATCTCTGAATTCGCTCCGCGTATTCACACCATCAAGATCAATCCAGACAAGATCAAAGATGTTATCGGTAAGGGCGGTTCTGTTATCCGTGCACTGACCGAAGAAACGGGCACCACCATCGAAATCGAAGATGACGGTACTGTGAAAATCGCAGCAACCGACGGTGAGAAAGCGAAATATGCTATCCGCCGTATCGAAGAGATTACAGCAGAAATCGAAGTGGGCCGTATCTACAATGGTAAAGTGACCCGTATCGTTGACTTTGGTGCATTCGTTGCCATCGGTGGTGGTAAAGAAGGTCTGGTACATATCTCTCAGATCGCTGACAAGCGCGTTGAGAAAGTGACCGATTACCTGCAAATGGGTCAGGAAGTACCGGTGAAAGTTCTGGAAGTTGACCGCCAGGGCCGTATCCGTCTGAGCATTAAAGAAGCAACCGAGCAGTCTCAGCCTGCTGCGGCGCCGGAAGCTCCGGCTGCCGAACAGCAAGGCGAGTAAGGTTGCCATTTGCCCTCCGCTCAGGCGGAGGGCTTATTATCAGGCAGGACGCCTTGTTAAGCCGCCGGGGGACAGGACGTTCATCCAATAGTTGTCTTCGGGAGTGGGAAATGAAGCCTTTTTTGCGCTGGTGTTTCGTTGCGACAGCTTTAACGCTGGCAGGATGCAGCAACTCTGCCTGGCGTAAGAGCGAAGTCCTCGCAGTGCCATTGCAACCGACTTTGCAGCAGGAAGTGATTCTGGCACGCATGGAACAAATACTTGCCAGTCGGGCTTTAACCGATGACGAACGCGCACAGCTTTTATATGAGCGCGGAGTGTTGTATGATAGTCTCGGTCTGAGGGCATTAGCGCGAAATGATTTTTCACAAGCGCTGGCAATTCGACCTGATATGCCTGAAGTATTCAATTACTTAGGCATTTATTTAACGCAGGCAGGCAATTTTGATGCTGCCTATGAAGCGTTTGATTCTGTACTTGAGCTTGATCCAACTTACAACTACGCGCACTTGAATCGCGGTATCGCATTGTATTACGGCGGTCGTGATAAGTTAGCGCAAGATGATCTGCTGGCGTTTTATCAAGACGATCCTAATGATCCTTTCCGCAGCCTGTGGCTTTACATCGTTGAGCAGAAGCTCGATGAGAAGCAGGCCAAAGAAGCACTGAAACAGCGCTTCGAGAAATCGGACAAGGAACAGTGGGGATGGAACATTGTCGAGTTCTACCTGGGCAACATTAGCGAAGCAACGCTGATGGAACGCCTCAAGGCGGACGCAACGGATAACACCTCGCTCGCTGAGCATCTCAGTGAAACCAACTTCTATTTAGGTAAGTACTACCTAAGTCTGGGGGATATGGACAGCGCTACGGCACTGTTCAAATTAGCGGTTGCTAACAACGTACATAACTTCGTTGAGCACCGTTATGCATTGTTGGAATTATCGCTCTTGGGCCAGGAGCAAGACGACCTGGCAGAATCGGACCAGCAATAGCTGACGACATAAACATCAGCCCGTAATCTTTTGATTGCCATCACCTTCACTGGTGAGGGCGTTGTTGTTCGTCAATACACCTAATTTGAGCCGGTTCACACTTTTCAATGAAAATTGCTAATCATTTTCACGATGAGCTAAGTAGACTGGCCGCCATTAATATCGAGGCACTTGTACTACATGGCTGAATTCGAAACCACTTTTGCAGATCTGGGCCTGAAGGCTCCTATCCTTGAAGCCCTTAACGATCTGGGTTACGAAAAACCATCTCCGATCCAGGCTGAGTGTATCCCACACCTGCTTTCTGGTCGTGACGTGCTGGGCATGGCCCAGACCGGTAGCGGTAAAACCGCAGCATTCTCGCTGCCGCTGCTGAACAACATTGATCCGGACCTGCGTGCACCGCAGATCCTCGTCCTGGCTCCAACCCGTGAACTGGCTGTTCAGGTTGCTGAAGCAATGACGGAATTCTCTAAACATATGCGCGGCGTAAACGTGGTAGCCCTGTACGGCGGCCAGCGTTATGACGTGCAGTTACGCGCCCTGCGCCAGGGCCCACAGATTGTTGTCGGTACGCCGGGCCGTCTGCTGGATCACCTGAAGCGCGGTACCCTGGACCTCTCTAAGCTGAGCGGCCTGGTACTGGATGAAGCAGATGAAATGCTGCGTATGGGCTTCATCGAAGACGTTGAAACCATCATGGCGCAGATCCCGGAAGGTCATCAGACCGCTCTGTTCTCTGCAACCATGCCAGAAGCGATCCGTCGCATTACCCGCCGCTTCATGAAAGAGCCGCAGGAAGTGCGTATTCAGTCCAGCGTGACCACTCGCCCGGACATCAGCCAGAGCTACTGGTCTGTATACGGCATGCGCAAAAACGAAGCGCTGGTCCGTTTCCTGGAAGCGGAAGATTTTGATGCGGCGATTATCTTCGTACGTACCAAAAACGCGACCCTGGAAGTGGCTGAAGCGCTGGAGCGTAGCGGCTACAATAGCGCAGCGCTGAACGGCGACATGAACCAGGCGCTGCGTGAGCAGACTTTGGAGCGTCTGAAAGACGGTCGTCTGGATATCCTGATTGCAACCGACGTGGCAGCACGTGGT
Organism: Enterobacter cloacae complex sp. S2; assembly: GCF_015159675.1. Taxonomy (NCBI): domain Bacteria; kingdom Pseudomonadati; phylum Pseudomonadota; class Gammaproteobacteria; order Enterobacterales; family Enterobacteriaceae; genus Enterobacter; species Enterobacter cloacae complex sp. S2. The sequence goes on along the minus strand of NZ_JADDTS010000036.1, from coordinate 64,076 downwards.
CTGGACGTTGAGCGTATCAGCCTGGTTGTAAACTACGATATCCCAATGGACTCCGAGTCTTACGTTCACCGTATCGGCCGTACCGGTCGTGCGGGGCGTGCGGGCCGTGCGCTGCTGTTCGTTGAGAACCGCGAGCGTCGTCTGCTGCGTAACATTGAACGCACCATGAAGCTGACCATTCCAGAAGCTGAGCTGCCAAACGCAGAACTGCTGGGCAAACGCCGTCTGGAAAAATTCGCCGCGAAAGTACAGCAGCAGCTGGAAAGCAGCGATCTGGATCAGTACCGTGCGCTGCTGTCCCAGATCCAGCCTGTCGCTGAAGGCGAAGAGCTGGATATGGAAACTCTGGCCGCAGCACTGCTGAAAATGGCGCAGGGCGAACGTAGCCTGATCGTGCCACCTGATGCACCGATGCGTCCTAAGCGTGAGTTCCGTGACCGTGACGATCGTTTCGAACGTCGTGGCGACCGTAACGACCGTGGTCCACGCGGTGACCGTCCAGAGCGTGGTGGTGAAGACCGTCCACGTCGCGAGCGTCGTGACGCTGGCGAAATGGAACTGTATCGCATTGAAGTGGGCCGTGATGATGGTGTTGAAGTTCGTCACATCGTTGGCGCGATCGCTAATGAAGGCGACATCAGCAGCCGTTACATCGGTAACATCAAGCTGTTCGGTTCACACTCAACGATCGAGCTGCCAAAAGGCATGCCGGGCGAAGTACTGCAGCACTTTACTCGCACCCGCATTCTGAACAAGCCAATGAACATGCAACTGATGGGTGATGCACAGCCTCGCTCTGACCGCGGTGGCGAACGCCGTGGCGGTGGTCGCAGCTTCGGTGGCGAGCGTCGTGAAGGCGGTCGTAGCGAAGGTCGCACTGGCGAACCTCGTCGTTTCTCCGGCGAGCGCCGTGAAAATCGTGGCCCACGCCGCGAAGAAGGCACCAGCCGTCGTCGTTTCGGTGACGCGTAAGCCTTTTCGCTTTTGACGTAAAGTAAAATATACAGCCCCGATAGTTGTTATCGGGGCTTTTTTTATTCCTTTTGTACTCTTGTACTGGTACAGTGCGTCACATTAAAATGCACACCACATTTTTGACTGGAGATAAGGCCGCATGGCAACACTAACCACCACCCAAACGTCACCTTCGCTGCTTGGCGGCGTGGTGATCATCGGCGGAACCATTATTGGTGCCGGGATGTTCTCCCTGCCAGTGGTTATGTCCGGTGCGTGGTTCTTCTGGTCGCTGGCGGCGCTGGTTTTCACCTGGTTCTGCATGCTCCATTCCGGGCTGATGATCCTTGAAGCAAACCTGAACTACCGCATTGGCTCCAGCTTCGACACCATCACCCGAGATCTGCTGGGCAAAGGCTGGAACCTGGTGAACGGGTTGTCCATCGCGTTTGTACTCTATATCCTGACCTACGCGTACATTTCAGCGAGCGGGTCGATTCTGCATCACACCTTCTCCGAGATGTCGCTGAACGTTCCGGCGCGTCTGGCGGGTCTCTGCTTCGCGCTGGGCGTGGCGTTTATCGTCTGGATGAGCACCAAAGCGGTCAGCCGCATGACGGCGATCGTGTTGGGCGCCAAGGTCATCACCTTCTTCCTGACCTTCGGCAGCCTGCTGGGGCACGTCACGCCGGCCACGCTGTTTAACGTTGCGGAAGTGAACACCTCCTACACGCCATACCTGCTTATGACGTTGCCATTCTGTCTGGCGTCGTTCGGCTACCACGGCAACGTACCGAGCCTGATGAAGTACTACGGCAAGGATCCGCGCACCATCGTGAAATGCCTGATTTACGGCACGCTGCTGGCGCTGGGGCTGTATGTGATCTGGCTGCTGGGGACGATGGGTAACATCCCGCGTCCGGAATTTATCGGCATTGCGCAGAAGGGCGGTAACATTGATGTGCTGGTACAGGCGCTGAGTGGCGTGCTGAACAGCCGCAGTCTGGATCTGCTTCTGGTGGTCTTCTCTAACTTTGCGGTGGCGAGCTCATTTCTCGGCGTGACGCTGGGCCTGTTTGACTACCTGGCAGATCTGTTTGGTTTTGATGACTCTGCGATGGGGCGCTTCAAAACGGCGCTGTTAACCTTCCTGCCACCGATTGTGGGCGGCCTGCTGTGGCCGAACGGTTTCCTGTACGCCATCGGCTATGCAGGACTGGCGGCTACCATCTGGGCGGCGATTGTACCGGCGCTGCTGGCGCGTAAATCACGTAAGCGCTTCGGCAGCCCGAAATTCCGCGTCTGGGGCGGAAAACCGATGATTGCGCTGATCCTGGTATTTGGTATCGGCAACGCGGTGGTGCACATGCTGTCGAGTTTTAATCTGTTGCCTGTGTATCAGTAAACAGAAAGCCCGGTGGCGCTACGCTTACCGGGCCTACAGGGATCGCGTAGGCCGGATAAGGCGAAGTCGCCATCCGGCAAAAAACTACCCCACCAACTCCTCTTTCACCTGCATCGCCAGATCAAATGAATGCAAACGCGCCTGATGATCGAAAATCTGTCCGTTGACCATAATTTCATCCGCCTGCGTTTCTCGTAGCACTGCCTCCAGACCGTGACGCACCTTCGCCTTATCACCCACCAGCGACATGCTCAGGGCCTGCTGCACGCCATACTGCTCAGAGGCCGACCACAGCTGATGCATATTTTCTACCGGTGGTGGCAACTGGCCCGTCTCGCCGCGACGCAGCTTCACAAACGCCTGCTGCATGGAGGTAAACAGGAATTCCGCGTCGCGGTTGCTGTCGGCGGCAATGATATTGATGCACACCATCGCATACGGCTTCTCAAGACGCTCGGAAGGCTTGAAGTTTGTGCGGTAGAGATGCAGAGCCTGATGCAGCATATCCGGTGCGAAGTGGGAAGCGAACGCGAACGGCAGCCCCAGCTGTGCGGCAAGCTGTGCGCTGTACAGACTTGAGCCTAACAGCCACACCGGGATTTTCTCGCCGTAGCCCGGCACCGGGCGCACGTGCGGGTTAGGATCGCTCGCATCGAACCAGTCTACCAGCTCCGCTACATCACGCGGGAAGTTGTCGATATCGCCGCTCATATGGCGACGCAGGGCGCGCATGGTCGGCTGGTCGCTGCCCGGCGCGCGGCCAAGACCCAAATCAATGCGACCGGGGTAGAGTGTATTCAGGGTGCCAAACTGCTCGGCAATCACCAGCGGGGCATGGTTCGGCAGCATCACGCCACCGGAGCCAAGGTGCAAAATAGTGGTATTCGCCGCCAGATAGCCAATCAGTACTGAGGTGGCGGCGCTGGCGATGCCCACCATATTATGATGCTCCGCCAGCCAGTAGCGGTGATAGCCACGTTTTTCGGCAAGCTGAGCCAGATCCAGAGAGTGCGAAAAGGCTTCTCTTGCCGAGGAGCCTTGTGGAATCGGTGCCAGATCCAGCACCGAAAACGGAATGGTTTTGTCAGTCATAACAGCTCACTTTGTCGACGGTCAATCTTTAATACTGCATTAAAAAATGATAACCGTTGTTAACAAAGTGAGCTTTTTTACCCCTGCAATTCCAGCCCGGCGAGACGTTTCCAGTAACCGTTGCAGTCGCTGTTTGCCGTCAGCGGCAGCGGCGAGGTGCCGTTTTCGTTGGCACGGAAGGCGTCCAGCATGGCGAACACGCCGGTATCGAGCGGCGAAAGACGCACCATATCCACCAGCCCATGCATTGACGCCAGCTCGTTGCCGAGGTTATAGACGTAACCGCTCATAGTCTGAATGCCGTTGAGGACAAACACCTGCTGATTCTCCTGTGACAGCATGCTGCGTCCGTTCGGGTACTTAATGCAGCAGGTTTCACACTCGTCTTTCGGGCGATCTTCGGAACGCGCGGTGAAGCAGCGGGCAGAGTAGGCCAGCGGCAGATGGCCGTAGCTCAGCACTTCGACTTCAAACTGATTGCGAATGCCCAGCTCGTCACACTGATTTAGCAGGTTGACCAGCCAGTCGCGGGAGAGCTCAACCGGCATGCACCAGCGTGTCATCCCCTGTTTGAGCAGCAGGCGCAAGGTCACCGCGTTATAGCAGTTCAGCGCATGTCCGGCGACAAACGGCAGCTTACGCTCGGCGCACATGTTCACCACGCCCAGGTCGCTCGCCTCCAGCAGGAACTCACCGTTTTCGACGTAGCGCTTCAGCTCGCCCAGTTCAGAGGACGCCTGCACCAGCGCCAGCGTCGAGAGCACCACCTGCTTGCCGCTGCCGGCCAGGCTTTTCGCCATATCCAGCCAGTCGCCCACTTTGGTGGCGCGGCGCTTGCTGCACACCGCTTCGCCGAGGTAAATCACATCGGCGCTGCTGTTAGCCGCCTGCTGGTAAAAAACTTCCAGCGTCTCTTTTGGCCAGTAGTAAAGCACCGGCCCTAATGAATATTTCATGATTATCTCACTGCCATTTACGGTGATACGCGCCGAGCGTGGTTTGCGTGCCTTCGGACATCGCGCCGAGCGTCTCCATCCAGGCCGCCTGCGGGGCGTAGTTTTGCGGGTCGGCCATGCAGCGGTCGATGGCCTGACGCCACACCTTCGCCACCTGGCTCACGTAGGCCGGGCTACGCTGGCGGCCTTCGATTTTCACCGAGGCAATGTTGGCGGCCAGCAGTTCCGGCAGCAGCTCCAGCGTGTTGAGGCTGGTGGGCTCCTCCAGCGCGTGGTAGCGCTCGCCGTCCACCAGATAGCGGCCTTTGCACAGTGTCGGGTAGCCCGCGTTTTCACCGTCCTGATAGCGGTCGATTAACACGTTATTCAGGCGCGACTCCAGTCCCTGCGGCGTTTGCTGCCAGCGAACGAAGCGGGCAGGCGAGCAGGCACCGACGGTGTTTGGCGATTCCCCGGTAAGATAGGAAGAAAGATAGCAGCGGCCTTCGGCCATGATGCACAGGCTGCCGAAGGCAAAAACCTCCAGCGGCACTGGCGTGACGCGCGCCAGTTGCTTAACCTGATGAATAGAGAGCACGCGCGGAAGCACCACGCGGGCTACGTCAAAGTGTCGATGATAAAAACGCACGGCCTCTTCATTGGTGGCCGATGCCTGAACAGAGACGTGGCGCTCAATATGCGGATAACGTTCTGCCGCATACTCAAGCATAGCGAGGTCGGCCAGGATCAACGCATCGGCGCCCAGCTGGGCCGCCATATCCACGGCGCGCTGCCAGCGGGCGTAGCCATCAGGATGGGCAAAGGTATTGATGGCGATGTGCAGTTTGCGCCGGTGCTGGTGAACGAAGTTAACGGCTTCCTGAAGCTTTTTCTCCGTAAAGTTAAGACCCGCAAAATGGCGGGCATTGGTATCATCTTTCAGCCCGATATAGACCGCATCGGCCCCATTTTCGATGGCCGCCTTAAGCGCCGGAAGGTTTCCGGCAGGGCAGAGCAGCTCCATAATTTATCCCGATGTTGTCGATCGCAGGGATCGTAAAAAATGTTAACGAGCTGGGATTTTAATTAACCCATACGCGACAATTTTTGATTTAAGGCAGCTAATGGCGTATTGATGGCACCAATAATGAGGTATACCGGACAACGGTTTGTTGATTTACGCCGCTATCTTCTTGTCGGGATATGGCAAAATAGCAGGATTATAGCTATCAGGGAGTAAAGCTCGTGCTGGATAAACTGCGTTCACGTCTCGTACAATTCGGTCCATCAATGCTGAGCGTGCCGGTAAAACTGGCGCCGTTCGCGCTTAAACGCCAGGTGCTGGAACAGGTACTGAGCTGGCAGTTCCGCCAGGCGCTACAGGACGGTGAGCTTGAGTTTCTGGAAGGCCGCTGGTTAAAGATTGAAGTACGCGATATCGGGTTGCGCTGGTTTACTTCCGTAGAGAACGATCGGCTTATCGTCCGTGAAACCGCCGAGGCGGATGTCAGCTTTAGCGCGGATGCAAGCGATCTGCTGATGATCGCCGCGCGCAAACAGGATCCGGACACCCTCTTCTTCCAGCGTCGTCTGGTGATTGAAGGCGACACGGAGCTCGGTCTGTACGTCAAAAATTTAATGGATGCCATTGAGCTGGAGCAGATGCCGAAAGCACTGCGTATGATGTTGATGCAAATGGCAGATTTCGTTGAGGCCGGGCTAAAAACCCCGCCGGACAGTAAACACACTTCAGTAGGTGAACCATGCTGATTCGAGTCGAAATTGGGATTGATGCGCCGGGTATCGATGCGTTGTTACGCCGCTCTTTTGCAGGCGACGCCGAAGCTCAACTGGTTCACGATCTTCGCGAAGATGGCCTGATTACGCTGGGCCTGGTTGCCACCGACGATGAGGGGCAGGTGGTCGGCTACGTGGCGTTCAGTCCGGTGATTGTGCAGGGCGAAGAGTTGCAGTGGGTCGGCATGGCGCCGCTGGCGGTGGATGAAAACTACCGTGGACAGGGCCTGGCACGCCAGCTGGTCTATGAAGGGCTGGATTCCCTGAATGAATTTGGCTATGCCGCTGTCGTCGTTCTGGGCGATCCGGCGTTCTACGAGCGTTTAGGCTTTGAGCCAGCGTCCAGATACGATCTGCGCTGCCACTGGCCAGGCACGGAAACATCTTTCCTGGTACATCCTCTGGCGGACGATTCGCTCGACGGCGTTACCGGTCTGGTGGAGTACCACGATCATTTCAATCGTTTTTAAGCAGGCTTTCGCGTAGCGCCTCGAAAGAGCCGTCCCCGTTGACGAGACGCTCTTTCTGGCGCTTCGTCAGCTGCTTGATGCGGTATTCCAGCCTGAGCGCCAGGGATCTGTCGCCCACGGCGGCTGAAAACGCCAGCTGAAGTTCACCTTTCCCCCGCAGTGCTTTCGCCCCTTTTCCCGTTTGATGTTGTAAAAAACGCCGTGCCACATCGGTAGTGATCCCGGTGTAGAGTGCGTTATCAGCGGTTCGGACAAGATAGAGAAACCAGCACACGGTAAACAGATTCAGTATGTTAAGGTGAACGCACCATAGCATGAGAGAGAGCGAAAATGGAAACACTGGCCGCCATTAACCGCTGGCTGGCAAAGCAGCATGTTGTGACCTGGTGCGTCTGTAAAGACGAGGAGATGTGGTGCGCAAATGCCTTTTATTACTACGATCCCGAGCGCGTGGCCTTTTACGTGATGAGCGAAGACAAAACGCGGCATGCGCAGATGACGGGCCAACAGGCAAAAGTGGCGGGCACGGTAAATGGTCAGCCTAAAACCGTTGCGCTGATCCGCGGGGTCCAGTTCAAAGGCGAAATTCGTCGCCTGGAAGGTGAGGAAAGCGACGCCCAGCGTAAACGCTATACGCGCCGCTTCCCGGTGGCCGCAGCGCTAAAAGCCCCGGTGTGGGAAATCCGCCTCGATGAGCTGAAATTTACCGACAACACCCTGGGCTTTGGCAAGAAGCTGCACTGGTTACGCACCGAGCAGGCGTAGCGCTTCGCGGTTAAACGCTGGAAGATCGTCCGGCGTACGGCTGGTGATCAGCTGATCGTTATCGTTCACCACTTCCTGATCGTAGAACTCGGCGCCGGCGTTTTTCAGATCGATAACGATCGGTTTCACCGCGGTGAGCTTACGCCCGCGTACCACCTCGGCGCTGATCAGCAGCTGCGGACCGTGGCAAATGGCAAACACCGGTTTACCCGTGCCGACGAAGTCACGGGTAAAGGTGACGAAACGCTCGTCCCCGCGCAGGGAATCCGGTGAATGGCCGCCCGGTAACAGCAGGGCGTCGAAATCCGACGGGCTGACGTTATCAATGGATTCGTCAATGGTCACGCTGGCTTCACCCTTGTGGCCCTTCACGGTTTTACCCGCTTCTTTTTCGATGGTGACCACCTCGTGGCCCGCCTTGCGGAATGCCTCTGCTGGCGACGTAAATTCTGAATCTTCAAACTCGTCGGTAATCAAGACTGCGATTTTTTTACCCATGCTTCCTCCGTTGTTTTCGCTTCAGACTGTTTTTTTCCCGTTTGTGGTAAATACTTACCGGTAACAGACTTTTAAGTGTGGTAGAGCAGGCCCAGATCGCAAACGGACTATTCTGTAAAGGGGACAAGATGAGTCAGGTACTGATTACCGGCGCAACCGGGCTGGTGGGTGGACATTTGCTGCGGCTGCTGATCCAGGATCGGCATATCAACTATATCGCCGCCCCGACGCGTCGCCCGCTGTTGGATATCACCGGCGTCTATAACCCGCACGATCCCCAGCTTACCGACGCGCTGGCGCAGGTGCAGGATCCCATTGATATCGCCTTTTGCTGCCTTGGCACCACCCGACGGGAAGCGGGCAGTAAAGAAGCCTTTGTCCATGCAGATTACACGCTGGTGGTAGATACCGCCCTGACGGCCAAGAAGCTGGGTGCTAAGCATTTCCTGGTGGTCAGCGCGCACGGCGCGAACGCAGGCTCGCCGTTTTTTTACAACCAGGTGAAGGGCAAAATGGAAGAGGCGTTAATCGCGCAGCAATGGGAGCGCCTGACCATCGTACGGCCTTCCATGCTGATGGGCCACCGCGACGAACGGCGTTTCAACGAGTCTTTTTTCGCTCCGCTGTTTCGCATCCTGCCCGGTAACTGGAAGTCCATCGAGGCGCGGGATGTCGCGCAGGCGATGCTGAAAGAGGCACTGGCTCCGTCGCAAGAGGGGGTTAATATTATCCCTTCGGCAAAACTGCGTGAAATCGCGCAGGGCGAGGCGTAAACTTCCCCGGCTTATTAAATAACACCTTCCGGGGAATGGTATGACTGGTCAGTCTTCATCTCAGGCGGCAACACCTGTTCAGTGGTGGAAGCCCGCACTCTTCTTTCTCGTGGTCATCATTGGCCTCTGGTATGTGAAATGGCAGCCGTACTACGGTAAAGCCTTCACCGCCGCCGACACCCACAGCATCGGTAAATCGATTCTCGCGCAGGCCGATTCCAGCCCGCTTCGCGCGGCGTGGGATTACGCAATGGTCTATTTTCTTGCCGTCTGGAAAGCGGCGGTATTGGGCGTATTGCTGGGCTCGCTGATTCAGGTACTTATCCCGCGTAACTGGCTGATAAAAACCCTGGGACAACCGCGCCTGCAGGGCACGCTGCTGGGAACGATTTTCTCCCTGCCGGGCATGATGTGCTCCTGCTGCGCTGCACCGGTGGCGGCGGGTATGCGCCGACAGCGCGTGTCGATGGGCGGTGCGCTTGCCTTCTGGATGGGTAACCCCCTGCTGAACCCGGCAACGCTGGTGTTTATGGGCTTCGTTCTCGGCTGGCATTTCGCGTTTATACGTCTGGCGGCTGGCCTGCTGACGGTGGTGCTTGTCGCTACGCTAGTGCAGCACCTGGTGAAAGACAACGAGGCCGGGCCTGCCTCCGTTGAGCTGGACCTCAGCGATCCGCAGGGCAGTTTCTTAGCTCGCTGGGGCAAAGCGCTGTGGCAGCTTTTCTGGAGCACAATCCCGGTCTATATCCTGGCCGTACTGGTGCTGGGGGCGGCGCGCGTCTGGCTGTTCCCGCATGCGGATGGCGCTATCGACAACACGCTGATGTGGGTGATTGCGATGGCGGTGGCCGGTTGCCTGTTTGTGATCCCAACCGCGGCGGAGATCCCGATTATTCAGACCATGATGATGGCTGGCATGGGTACCGCACCGGCGCTGGCGCTGCTCATCACGCTGCCGGCGGTGAGCCTGCCGTCGCTGATCATGCTGCGTAAGTCATTCCCGGCGAAAGCGCTGTGGCTGACGGCGGGGCTGGTGGCGTTGAGCGGAGTGATTGTGGGGAGTATGGCGCTGGTGTGAAAGAAAGCCCGGTGGCGTTGGCGCTTACCGGGCTTACAGTCAGGTGTGAATTACTTGATATAAGTAAAGGCGGTGGTGACGTGCTTCACGCCGCTCACCCGGCTGGCGATATCCGCCGCCGCTTTCCCTTCACGTTCTGTCACCAGGCCTAGCAGGAACACTTCGCCGTTCTCAGTGGTTACTTTCACGTTTGAGGATTTCACCTGGTCGGTACCCAGCAGCTGGGAACGCACTTTGGTGGTGATCCAGGTATCAGATGACGCGGTGCCGAGACCAATCGGCTGGCCCTGGCGGATCTCGTTAAACACTTCCGCCGTACCTTCTACGCCCATCGCGATCTGTTTGGCGCGCGAGGCGAGTTCAGGGGTTGGCGCCTGGCCTGCCAGCAGAACTTTACCCTGATAAGCCGTCACGTTAATGCGTGCTTCCTTCTTGATCTGTTCGTCTTTCGACAGCGCACTGTTTACGCGCAGCTCAAGCGTACCGTCATCCACCTGCGTCCCAACGGTACGCGGATCGGTCGCTGCTTTGGTGCCGACCGCTGCGGTACCGACTACAGCGGCAGCGATGCATCCCTGAAGCAGTAATGCAGACATCACGACTGCAAGGGCCGATAAAACCTTCATGAGAACTCCTTAATCATCCTGGTGAGGGAAAAGCGTGTTATCGATCAGATCGCATAAGCAGTTCACCGTGAGCATATGCATCTCCTGGATGCGGGCGCTACGGTGCGAAGGAATGCGGATCTCCACATCCTGCGGCCCCAGCAGGCCAGCCAGCTCACCGCCGTCGTAACCGGTCAGGGCGACAATCGTCATGTCCCGGGTTACTGCCGCTTCAACCGCCTTAACGATATCCCGGCTGTTACCGCGCGTGGAGATCGCCAGCAACACGTCTCCGGCATGGCCTAAGGCGCGCACCTGCTTGGCGTAAATTTCGTCATGCAGACGATCGTTGGCAATCGCAGTTAAGACCACGTTATCGGTGTTTAGTGCAATGGCAGGTAAACTCGGTCGCTCGGTTTCGAAGCGATTGATCATGCTGGCAGCAAAATGCTGTGCGTTGGCGGCGGACGTGCCATTGCCACAACAGAGGATTTTGTTGCCGTTGAGCAGCGACTGAACCAGCGTCATCGCTGCACGCGAGATCGCGTCCGGAAGGGCTTCCGCTGCGGCAATCTGCGTTTGAATGCTTTCTGTGAAGCACACTTTTATTCGTTCGAGCACGGTATCCCTTTAAAATCTTATTTATGCGTCTTCGCCAAACGCGTTTTTAAGCCAGTCGATCGCATTTCCGGTGAAGGCTACCACATCGAAACGGCAATCCACAGTATCAAAACTCCCATTATGGCGGGCAAGCCACAAGTGGGCAGTCTGTAATAATTTTTGTTGTTTGGCGAGCGTCACGCTGGCGGCAGCACCGCCAAAACGGGACGACTGTCGGTAGCGTACTTCAACAAACACGATGGTTTGACCGTCTTTCATAATCAGGTCAATCTCGCCGCCGCGCCCGCGAACGTTGGCGGCGACAAAGCGCAGTCCTTTGCCTTCAAGCCAGCGGCGCGCTTTTAGCTCCCACGCGTCGCCGGTCTCTTTGCGGCTTAACTGGCCGGGACGATCTGCCCCTGCTGGTATTTGAGCCATGATAACTTCCTGTTAATCACACAATCCTGATCGGCGGTCAGATCGCCGGTATTCCCGTTAAGCTCAAAGCCCGGTACCTGGCGCATCTGGGTAAAGTGGTTTGCCAGCGCCCAGGCATCGACGCCCATCGCGTACAGACGCGCCAGGGAATAATCATTGCGCACCGCGCCCAGCGCCTGCTGCATCAACTGCGGGTTGCTGCCTGCCAGCATAGGGATCTCGCTGTATTGCAGTCCTTCCATTTCCAGACGGAAATCCGGGCCTGCGGTACCCTGTGCGCTGCGGGAGCTGGCGTAGAGCGTTGCGCCGCTCTGGCTGCCGTTACGCATGGCGATCATTGGTTTGATAAAGGCGATCTCTTCCGGCGTAGCGACGATGTATGCCGAATCCACTTTACCGCCGCCGCTGATTTGCGCGTCGGTAGGGGGGGCTGGGATCGTCAGACCGCCGATGGTGACGCTCTGCTGCTGCGGCAGGCTGGCGGATACCGGGCTACCGTTGAGGGCAATACCTGCCCCGCCGTTCACGCCCGCTCTCAGTTCGGAAGCTGAGCCAAATTTCTGCTGCAACACCACGCCACCGCCAAGGGTCTGCCACTCTTGCGCAAAGGCGTTGGCAACGCGGTCGCCCAGCGTGCTGCGTGGGATCAGCAGCAGCGGCGCCTGCTTGCCCTGCTCGTGAATATGACGGGCCGCATCGCGGGCTTCATCCTCCGGAGAGAGGGCGAAGTAACAGATATTGGCGCGGTTCTGAACCTGCTCTGGCTGGTTCAACGCAAGCACGTTCAGCGTGGTGTTGCTCTTCATCAGCGCTTCCACGTTGTTTTTCAACAGCGGGCCGACAACGATGCTGGCCCCGTCCTGCTGAACCTGCGCCAGCACCTGGTCAAGCGGCTGGGCGCTGGTGTCGTAGATTTTCAACTCTGCACCAGGGTTAGCGCTGGTGGTGGCCACAGCCTGCGGCTGGGCTGCTGGCTGCTGTTCCGGCTGCGCGGTTTGCGGCTGAGGTTGTTCTGCCGTCGCGGGCGCCGGGGTTTCAGCCGGGGCCTGTGTTGCCGCAGGCGCTGAGGTAGCGGGTTGCGTCGTTGGGGCGGTAACCGGATTCTGCATGGTGCCCTGGGCAGGGGTTTGCGCGGTGGTCAGGTCGCTGGTTTCGGCGGCTGACGGACTGACGACGTCATTCACATTCGCCGCCTGTGCTGCCTGCGCCGGAACGGCGCTGCCGGTGACGGCGGTAGTGCCGTTTTTCGCGGCTTCAAAACCTTGCTGAATGGCGCGGCCAAACACCGCTGCCTGGCCGTTTAACGGCAGCAGCAGGGCGATTTTGCTGGTGGAGGCGGGCTTAAAGTTTTGCACGTTCACCAGCTGCGTTGGCAGCATTTTTGCTCCCGGGTTTTGCGGGTAGCGCTTTTGCCAGTCGGTAATGCCGGCTTTCAGCATGTTCGGATCGCTGCGGTTGTTGAACCACATCTGTTGCAGATCCAGCCAGCCTTGCAGGACATTTTCATCGGCGTTGATCACCAGCGCTCTGGCCTGATCCTGGGTCATGGAGGCGAGTGCCTGCCAGGTTGCGTCAATATTTTTCTGCTTGTCCGCACCCGCGAGCAGAGGCTCCTGGGCAATCAGCGCGCGGAGAAGCGTCAGGGAGGGGCGACCCTGCTCAGCGGTGATACCGGCCTGCCAGAAACGGGCCTGCTGATTCTTATCCAGCGCGCTCAGTTCGATAGTGCCGAGGATCTTCTTCGCGCCGTCGAAATCTTTCTGCGCGACCTTCAGTTCTGCCGACAGCAGCGTCTGCTCATGGCGCTGATCGTCGTTAAGATCCTGCGGCAGCTGGCTGAACAGCTCGGCGGCCTGCTGGGTTTTTCCTTCCTTCAGCAGTGCACGAATGGCGAGTAATTGCCAGTTGATCCTGGTATCATTTGAACTCTGCGACATTTGTTGCAGATAAAAGCCAGAATCAGCCTGAGCGGATCCCTGCATATGAGCAGTGCTCTGGTCGGGTGCCTGAGTGCCGCAGCCTGTAAAGATCAGGGCTGCCAGCAGGAGGGGCACGCTGTGCGCGGCTTTTTTTCGAAGAAACGTTAACGGTACCATACTGTATCCAGTGATTTTTTTACGCAATGCTCAATATTAAATCGGCAATACGGACGAAACAATGAAACAACACGAAACGGCAGATAATTCTCAAGGCCAGCTTTATATTGTACCTACTCCTATCGGGAATTTGTCTGATATTACCCAACGTGCACTCACTGTATTGCAAGCTGTTGATTTAATTGCTGCTGAAGACACCCGTCATACCGGTTTACTGCTGCAGCACTTTGCCATTAACGCCCGTTTGTTTGCCCTGCACGATCACAATGAGCAACAAAAAGCCGAAACGCTGGTGGCGAAGCTGAAAGAAGGGCAGAACATCGCGCTGGTCTCCGATGCGGGTACGCCGCTTATCAACGATCCGGGTTACCATCTGGTGCGCACTTGCCGTGAAGCAGGGATCCGCGTTGTGCCGCTGCCGGGGCCGTGTGCTGCTATTGCCGCATTAAGTGCGGCGGGCCTGCCGTCCGATCGTTTCTGCTACGAAGGTTTCCTGCCTGCTAAATCCAAAGGCCGTCGCGACGTGTTAAAGGATCTGGAAGCAGAGCCGCGTACCCTGATTTTTTACGAATCAACCCACCGCCTGCTGGAAAGCCTGGAGGATATGGTTACCGTCTGGGGCGAATCCCGCTACGTGGTGCTGGCGCGCGAGCTGACCAAAACCTGGGAAACCATTCACGGCGCGCCGGTTGGCGAACTGCTGGCGTGGGTGAAAGAGGATGAGAACCGCCGCAAGGGCGAAATGGTGCTGATTGTCGAAGGGCATAAAGCGCAGGAAGACGCCCTGCCTGCCGATGCGCTGCGTACGCTGGCCCTGCTACAGGCTGAACTCCCCCTGAAAAAAGCGGCGGCGCTGGCGGCGGAGATCCACGGCGTGAAGAAAAATGCGCTGTATAAATATGCGCTGGAGCAGCAGGGGGAGTAAGCCCCTGCCGCCTGTTTTGCCGGGTGGCGGCTTCGCCTTACCCGGCCTACACCGTGTCAAAGCCTCACTATTTTCCCGGCATCGCCTCAAACACCAGCGTTTCCAGCGGTTGCAGCGTAATCACCACAGCGTTTTTATACTCCTCTGGTACGGTCGAATTACTGCCGTACACGGCTTTCAGGGTAAACTGCGAGCGCTCTCCTGCCGGGATCTCAAAATCTTTGGTTAAATCCAGGTAGTAACGTTGCGGCTTATCCGACGGGTTGCGTAAACCAAAAATCGCTTTGTCTTTACTCCATGAGGCCCAGCCGTAAACCTCAAGCGAAGTTGGGTCACCGCCAATCCAGTGCGTATCCACCAGCACGCTGGCATTCTCACGCGACCACTTCGCCGCCTGTGCCAGGGTGTCCCACTTCGCCTTGTTAAGCATGGACGGCGTGATGTACAGCTCCTGAAGTTGAGTTCCGGTCGCGAAGTAGCTCCAGACCTGATCGGCAAAATCACCGTCCGTTTGTACTTTCTCCAGTCCATAGTAAGCGTTCTCTGCACTGACGATCCCGTGGTACATCAGGGAGTTCAGCGGGAACAGCGGGCCTTTGCGTACGATGGAGCGATAAGTTTCGGCATCCCGGTAGGTCATCCACTGCTGCACTGGCGTGCCGGGACCGTACAGGTTGATATCATCGCCCTGACGCCAGATTGAATCAGCATAGAACAGCCAGGACGGGCTCGCGTCGGTCCCGGTGGTCAGGTTGATAAACAGGTTCGGGTTTGCGCTGCGCATGTTGTGCAGCAGGGCAATGGACGCGTCAAAATCCGATGCAAATGGGCTGCCCTTGATATGCGAATTGGCGTTACCCATTCCGTCGAGCTTGAACGAGGTAATGTGCTCGTTTTTGATCAGCTTAATGATCTGATCGTTAAAGTTTTTAAAGTAGTTCGGCCCCGACAGCGCCAGCTTGCCGTCTACGGTTTCGAAACCATACTCTTTTGCATGCGAGACGCGAATATCGCGTGGCTTGTTGTAACCGCCCCACGGTGAAAGCCACAGCCCAACCGAGCTATGCAGGCTATCGGCTTTTTCCCTGACTTTGCCAAAACCGTTGCTGAATGCCGGGCCAAACAGCCAGCGTCCGGTGCGATCGTCCCAGCCATCGTCCAGCAGGAACGCGTCCAGCGCCACCCCGCGTCCGGCAATAAATTCTTTATTCCATTCGTCCATCCGCCCAATGACATCCTGCTCGGAGTAAGGAGTAAAGAAGCCAATGTCCATCCAGCTGTTGTAGTGCAGATAAGGCTTATAAGGCCGCGGGCGCACGGCATCGATAAACTGGTTTACGCTGCGCCGCAGCTGATTAGTTTCCGGGAAAGTGCCGAACCAGGTGGTAAAACTGACCGGTGTCTCAGGCAGAATTGGCGTTTTCAGCTCCACGTTGAGGTTCGTGGTGGCTTCATAAGCGTAAGTATTCACAATCGGTCTGTCTGGCAGGATGAAGAACGAGTCGGCCACGATTGGCGAGCTGTTAATCGCCCCGTCAACGTAAGGTGCCTGAGACTGCTTCTTCGTCGGGAAGAAGGTCATTTTCGCTACGTCCCGCGGCTGCCCGACGGCGGCGATGGTGTAGCCGATGCTGGCGTATTTTCCCTTCACCAGGTTCAGTTTCACCGTTACGTTAAAATCCGGATGCGTAAAGTCGATGACTATCGCGTTGCCCTGCTTTTCGACGTGCTTGATTTTGAAATCAGCGGTGTGGATTTTTGTTTCATCCGGCAGCGTCAGAAAGAACAACTCCTGGGGCGTGAGCGGATGGTTAGCCTTGCTGTCCGTTACTACTACCGTTGCATTTGCATCATCAAACGAAAGGGCAATATTGTTGTTACTGAGCGCGTAGTTTGCTGCCGCCGCGCCATGAGAAACACAGAGAGCCAGCAGCGAGAGAGTGAGCCTTGTTTTCATCGGGGTAAGATCCTTATCAGTAATGCTTCAGCATTCGGTTGATGGACTGTTCCAGCCAGTAGCGCTGGGTGCCGAAGTTAATACGCAGGTAGTTTTCGCCGTTTTGTACGTAGTGGCTGCCATCTTCGATGACCACGCCAGCCTGTTTGGCGAAATGTTGGGTTAGCGCCGTCGCACTGCGATCGTCCGCACTGACGTCTATCCAGGCGAGATACGACGACTCCGGGTTCATCATCTTCCATGCAGGGAAGTGGGTCTGGATGGCATCCGCAAGGTAGCGGGCATTGCCGCGCAGATAACCATTCAGCGCGTCGAGCCATGGCAGACCTTGCCGATAGGCCAGAATAATTCCCCACACGCCGAAGATATTCGGCTAGGTAATGGAGTTCTTCTCCAACTGCTGGCGGAAACGCTGGCGCAGCGAATCGTCTGGAATCATTGAGTAGGATGTTTTTAGCCCGCCAAGGTTGAAGGCTTTATTGGGGGAGGTCAGCACAATCAGGTTGTCCTGGGCGGCACAGCCCGAAGTCAGACAGCTGACGAATGTACCGTCCAGAATGTGCTCGGCGTGAACCTCATCAACCACCAGAATCGTGCCGTAGCGCTTACAGAGATCGGACACCTGGCGTATCTCATCCGCGCGCCAGATGCGGCCCGAGGGGTTATGCGGCGAGCAGAAGAACCACAGTTTTGGACGGTGAGTTTTGAGCTGAACTTCAATCAGATTAAAATCCAGCTGATAGCGGTTTTCCTTCACGCTCAGCGGATTTGCAAGCACCCGCACGCCCTGTCGCTGTGTCGCCATCGCAAACGGGTCATACACCGGGGTGTTCATCATCACGCAGTCGCCGGGATTGCAGAACGCCTGAACCGTATAGTGCAGCGTAGAAACGGTGCCGTAGGTCAGGGTGATCCATGACTTATGCACCTCAACCTGATGACGGGTGCGCTGGAAGGCGATGACCGCATCGTAGAATTCGTCGAAGCACCAG
This sequence comes from Enterobacter cloacae complex sp. S2, assembly GCF_015159675.1. Lineage (NCBI taxonomy): Bacteria > Pseudomonadati > Pseudomonadota > Gammaproteobacteria > Enterobacterales > Enterobacteriaceae > Enterobacter > Enterobacter cloacae complex sp. S2. Next base: position 46,696 of record NZ_JADDTS010000036.1, on the reverse strand, counting down.
GTGTAACCGAAGGTGCCATGCTCCACGATGCGCTGAAAGCCTTCAATCACGGCGGGTGGCGAGGTGAAATCCATGTCTGCTATCCACAGCGGGATAAATCCCTCCGGGACATCACCGAAACGCGAACACACAAACGCATGATCCCATTTACGGCATTTATCGCTTTTACGCTCAATGATTCTGTCGAAATCAAACACAACGACCCCCTGTTAAATTAAGGCTTCAATGCCGGATTTGACGCTCTGCACCTGCGGGCCGATGATCACCTGAACGCTGTGGGCATCAAGCACCACGACTGACAAGGCGCCAGCGGCCTTCAGCGCCTGCTGGTCGATAAGCCCCATATCTTTCACCACCAGACGTAAGCGGGTAATGCAGTTGTCGAGCGACTCAATATTCTCTTTACCGCCAAGCGCGCGAAGAATAAGCCCATGATCGTATTTTGATTTTCCACGTGCCCGGGTATTGGCTTCCACCGCCTGGAGCGCACCCTGCGCGTCAACCTCACGGCCTGGCGTTTTTATATCGTGCTTGAGGATGTACCAGCGGAAGACGAAGAAGTAGATAGCAAACCAGGCAATACCCACCGGGAACAGCAGATACCATTTGGTCGACATCCCCTGCATGACGCCGAAGATCAGCAGATCCAGAATACCGCCGTCAGTGTTGCCGATGGTGACGCCGAGCAGCGCCATCACCATCAGCGCCAGGCCAGACATAACGATATGAAACGCGTAAAGCACAGGGGCAATAAACAGGAACAGGAACTCAATCGGCTCTGAAATACCCGTGACAACTGAAACCAGCACGCCTGAAAGCAGCAGCCCTTTAATCACCGGACGGTTTTCCGGGCGCGCGGTGCGGTAGATAGCGTAAGCCACGGCAGGCAGGCCGAAGATAAAGGTCGGCATAAACCCTTGCGATAAAAATGCCGTAACGTGCGGGCTAAACGGCAGACCCGCTTTCAGCTCGGCGTAGAAAATGTTCAGCGCACCGGCCACTTCCTGGCCGTTAACCATCTCAATGCCGCCCGCCGGGGTGAAGCGCACCATCGCCAGCAGAATGTGATGCAGGCCAAAAGGTTTGAGTAGCAGCACGCCCACGCCATACAGGAACGGTCCAAAGACGCTGGTGCTCTGGATGATATGACCAATCCCGGCAATGCCCATTGCCACATATTCCCACAGCAGGGGGATGACCAGGCCGACCAGCGACAGGGTGAGGGCGGTAACAATCGGAACAAAACGAATGCCGCTAAAGAAGGCAAATGCGTCGTGCAGCACCGTGTCCTGGAAGCGTTCGTGCAGGAAGTAGGTGATCACCCCTACCACAATGCCGCCGAGCACGCCCATCTCCAGCGTTTGAATGCCAAGCACGATGGATTGTCCCACCTGTCTCATGGTGGCGGCATCCGCAAGCTGGTGGGTGGCGGTCAGGTAGTAGTTGATGCTCATGTTCATCAGCATGTAGCCAACGAATCCGGCAAAAGCGCCCACCGCTTTATTACGCCTGGCAAGGCCCATTGGGATCGCCATGGCAAACATCAGCGGCAGATAGGTAAAAGCAAAGCCACCGACCATGGCGATAAAACCAAAGGTGAGCTGCGTTAACTCGCCGCCCAGAAAGGGAAAACTTTTGATGGTGGAAGGGCTGGTGACAGAACTACCGATACCTAACAACAACCCCATAAAGGCCAATAGCGAAACCGGGAACATAAACGTCTTTCCCAGGCTCTGGAAAAACTCCCACGCTTTCGATTTAAACGACTTTTCCTGTGTCATGTAGGGACTCCTCGGATTTTTAGGATAATGGAAGGCGCTGTCCGGCTTAAGGACGCGCCTTCATATTTGCGAGGCTTATAGTTATTTTTTAGGTACTAACGTTATGCGCGATGGGTTCAGGCTTCAGCCGGAAGCAGCAGCCGGTTCGCCGAGCCGCAAACGGTGATTTTGCTTCTGACCACCTCTATCATGGCATCCATGCCGACGCGCATGTAGAAGCGCGGATCGTTGCCCTGTGGGTTCTCGGCAAACCAGGCTTTGACTGCGTCAGAGAAGGCGATTTTCAGCTCTGTTGCGACGTTAACTTTGCAGACGCCCAGCTCAATGGTGCGGCGCACATCCTCATCCGGAACATCGCTCGCACCGTGCAGTACCAGCGGCACTGTCACTACCTCGCGGATCTCGGCCAGCCGCTGGAAGTCGATTTTTGGGCGTTTGGTATAGAGGCCGTGCGCGGTTCCGATGGCAACGGCGAGGCTGTCCACGCCTGTCAGTTCGACAAAGCGTTTTGCTTCCTGCGGGTCTGTCAGGAACGCGCTTTCGGCGTCGACGCTCATGTCATCTTCCACTCCACCCAGTCGGCCCAGTTCGGCCTCGACGCTACAGTCGTTGAGGTGACAGAAATCGACGACCGATTTCACCAGCTTGACGTTTTGTTCGAAGGGGTAATGGCTACCGTCGATCATTGCGCTACGTACGCCGGCATGGACTTTGCGGCGAATGTCATCCAGCGATTCGTGGTGATCGAGGTGTAGCGCCAGCGGCATGTCATAAGTAAGGGAATATGCGCTGCACAAGGCGTAGATCTCTTCCAGCGCAATATGTTTAAACGTCCCCGGCGTACCCGCGAGGATCACCGGGGATCGCATTTCGCTACAGACTTCGAGGATCGCCTGGATCGTCTCGGCGTTATGAATGTTAAAGGCCGGAACGGCATAGCCCTTTGCCTGTGCGTCCTGCAAAAGATAATTGGTGGAAATAATACTCATGAGCCTGTCCTCTTAAGCCTGCCACGGATGAATAACGACGCCCTGGACCACACGGTTAACCGTACCGCTGGCGGATGGCGTATCTGGCGTATTGCCAACGTGCAGAGACTGGGTCAGTGCGAAGACCTGGGCGTACATCAGGAAGCAGAACGCCTGCTCCATATCGTTAAATGAACGAGAAGGCGGCAGCAGGATATGCGGGCCAGCTTCAATGACCGGATCCGTTTCGGCTGCAATGGCTACTACCCGCATAGCCTGACGATCGCGACGCAGCTCGGCGAGCAGATCCAGATCGTACTGACGCGTGTACGGATGGCTGGAGACAAACACGACGACCAGCGTTTCGTTGTCCACCAGCGACTTAGGCCCGTGACGGAAACCCGTTGGCGAATCGTAGAATGCCGCCAGCTTGCCGGCGGTCAGCTCCAGCACTTTCAGCGCAGACTCCCGTGCGGCGCCCTGTAATCCACCGCTGCCCAGATAAACAATGCGTTTCCACGGTTCGTTACCAAAGACGCCGGGGCTGAAATCGCCAAGCGATGTGAGGATCGCCTGACAGCGATCGGACACGTTCCGGAACGTTTTGCTGTTGATCGTTTCCGGTGCGAATACCGCCAGGCAGCTCGCCATCATGGTGGTGATGCTGCTTGTCATCGCAAACCCGCGATCGTGCGTTTCGGCTGGCATGAGCAGAGCGCAGGCGTTATCACTGTCGACGGCATTCTGGTACAGGCTGCCCGCTTCATTACAGGTGATCGACAGGTGGTAGCACTCCGGTACAAACTGATTCGCCAGCTCAACGGCAGCGACGCTCTCCGGGCTATTGCCAGAACGGGCGAAAGAGACCAGCAGCAGCGGGTGCGCAGGGCTGAAGTAATCCATAGGGTTGGTGACCAGATCGGTCGTAGGTATCGCGGTGATGTTTTTTCCTGTGTGGCTGGCAAGCCATGGCGCAATGATGTCGCCGATAAAAGCGGACGTGCCCGCGCCAGTCAGAACGATCCGCAGATCGGGCTTGCGCAACAGTGGCGTCAGAAAACTGTCGATCGACGCGCGCAGATTATCAATATTGTTGAGCGAGCGAAGCCAGCTGGCTGGCTGCTGGCGGATCTCTTTTTCGGTCCAGGTGCCGGTGGCGGCGGTAGTGGTTTGTGGCATAACTCAGTCCTTAGTCGTGTGAATTCCACATCAGACGCTGGCAAACGTGTCGCTATCTTTCGTTTCGTTTCACTTGTTCACTTTAGCAATTAAATAAAATCTATAGAAAAGAAATCGAAAGTTCAATGGCGTAAAAGAAATAAAACGAAAAGTGTGATCGCGAAAGGAAAGGAGAAAGTCAAGGAAAGGAAAAGAAAGGCCTTACGATCGTCTTCCGTAAGGCCAACAGGGCACACTGTGAAAGGGCTACAGGGAAAGAGCCTGACCCTGGATCCAAATCTGCCGGAGGTGTAAACCCGCATCCAGCGCAATAATATTGGCGCGTTTGCCAGGCGCTAACGATCCCAGCAGGTGATCCATACCGAGCAGACGGGCGGGATGCAGTGAAGCCATATGGATAGCTTGCTCTGGGGCGACCCCCGTATGCTCCACCATATTCCGCACGGCGGCATCCAGCGCGAGCGTGCTGCCCGCAAGCCCGCCTGAGGCCGTGCGGACAACGCCGCCCTGCATCTCGACACTTTCACCACACAACGTATAGCCCCCATCAGGCATACCCGCCGCCTGCATGGCATCGGTAATCAGCACCGTACGATCCTTCGCGCAGCAACAACACAGCCGCATGGCTCCAGGATGAACGTGATGCCCGTCGGCAATAAGCTCCAGCCACGCGCGTGGGTCCGTAAGGCCAGCGCCAACCATGCCGGGCTCCCGGTGGTGTAACCCCGTCATGCCGTTGTAGCAGTGCACCAGCCCGGCTGCGCCTGCATCAAATGCGGCCAGGGTTTGCGCGTATGTAGCGGCGCTGTGGCCCAGCATGACGCGTATCCCTTTTTGCTTGAGGTGATGGATCGCCTTCAGGGCTTCCGCTTTTTCCGGAGCAAGCGCCACTACCCGCAGCGTGTTCTGCGAAACCGCAATCAGATCATCAAGTTCCGCGAGATCCAGTTCGCGAAACAGTTCTTGCGGATGTGCCCCTTTGTTCTGCGGCGTAAAGTACGGGCCTTCCAGATAGCTGCCCAGGACCTGCGCACCGGGGCCACCGACATGACAGCGTCGGGCAATGCGCCGTAACGCGCCATGGATCGCCTCCAGCGGAGCGGTGACGGTGGTAGGCAGAAACGCCCCCACGCCTTCACGCGCTTTATGCATGGCTAACCGGTCCAGCACGTCGGGGGCATCATCCATCACATCCACACCCGCGCCGCCGTGGACGTGGATATCAATGTATGCCGGGCAAAGCAGGTCTGCCTCGCGGGTGTTAATCCCTGCCGGAATCGGCTCGATGGCGGTGATGACGCCTCTATCCATGCGCAGCTGATGGTCATCCAGCCAGCCCTGCCCGGTAAGCAGACGACGCGCGCGCAGCAGCTGGCTCATATCCCTTCCTCGGCGGGCGCTTCCTCGCGACAGCGTGCAAGCTCATCCACCAGGCTGGTCAGGCCGCGATGGCCGCACTCCAGCGCCTGCAAACGAAATGCTTCACTGCTTAACCCGTCGCGCTCCAGAACCATCTCCAGCAAAAGCTGGAGATTGGTGCCGGTGATCACTTCGCTGCCGGGGTGTTGCATCGCGAGGGTAGAGGCCACACGAAACGGCGTACCGCCGAGAAGATCGGTGAGAAACACGATATCGTGTTCTGCATCCAAATCATTCACTGCCTGCTCAAGCTGCGCGGTCAGCCGCGCAGTGGTGGAGCTTTCCGGAAAATCGATGGCGATAAACTGCGGCTGTTCGCCGAGGATTTGCTTCATCGCCTGTTCCAGCCCGCTGGCAAAACCGCCATGACCCGTCAAAATAATGCCTAACATCGCAACCTCTTTGCTTTTACAGGAAGTGACAGAATTTACCGACAACGCCCAGCACCACGGTGATACCAATCAGGCGCAGCGGGCTCCAGCCACGGCGTACCAGCCAGAACATGGTCAGGGTGTAGACCAGCGGCAGAAAGGCGGGCATCAGTTTGTCGATCACGTCGGTTTGCAGTTTGACGACCGCATCCCCGGCTTTGATCTCAAGTGTGGTATTCAGGCGCACATAGGTTGCCACCAGCGCACCAATCACCGTCATCCCGACAATGGACGCAGCATGACCAACCTTTTTGGTGTTGGCCTTGATCAGCGGGATCGCGGCGACACCCATCCGGTAGGCATAGTGCGCCAGACCAAAACGCAGGCCGAGATGCACCACGTTAAACAGCACGATAAAGACCACGGCGCCAAGAATGGATCCCTGTAGCGCCAGGCTGGCGCCAATCCCCCCGCAAATAGGCAGCAGGGTTAGCCAGAACATGGCGTCACCAATGCCACCGAGCGGTGCACCGACGGCAATTTTAGTGCTCTGGATGCTGTTCACATCCTGCTTGGAACGCTCCATTGCCAGAATAATGCCGATGACGAAGGTCACCAGGAACGGGTGGGTGTTAAAGAAGCCCATATGGCCTTTCATGGCGCGCGCCAGGTCCCGCTTATTGGTGTGGATCTTTTTCAGCGCGGGCAGTAGCCCATACAGCCAGCCGGAGGCCTGCATTCGCTCGTAGTTGAACGAGGCCTGTAGCAGCATGGAACGCCAGGCGACACGGTTAATATCCTTTTTCGTTAGCTCAGCGCCAATACTCTGGTCTTCGTAGACGTTTTCATTCACGCCGGTCAGCAGCGTCTCTTCACTTTCAGACACGCCCGGCAGGGTGGTTGGATTAGATGCCATCTTCAAATTCCTCTTTCTGGGCCGCAGGCGCCGTGGGTTCAGGCGATTTGCGCAGCAGGTCGATCAGCGCCATCGCCAGCGCAGCCGCGGCAATCGCCAGCACCGGCAGTTTCAGCCAGGCCGCGGCGACAAAGCCGATAATGAAGTAAGGGATGTAGACGTTTTTCATCATGATCTTCAGCAGCACGGCGAAGCCGATAGCTGGCATGATACCGCCCGCGACGCCCAGACCGTCGATCAGACGTTCCGGCAGGACATCAATGGCGGTTTTCGCATGTTCAGCCCCGAAGTAGATGGGCAGAAACGCACACAGGAAGTAGAAGACGCCGAGCGCCAGCAGTGCCAGATAGTTGACCCGTTCAATACCACGGGTGTCTGCGTTAGCCGCCATGCGATCGCAGCGGGACATCACGCCGGACATCACCGAGAAGAGGAAAGTGATCCCCATCTGAACCGCCACGGCAAACGGCACGGCGACCCCAACCGCGACATCCGGTTTCACGCCTGTGGTAATGGCAAATGTGGTGCCAACGATGGTGCCGATAATCACGTTTGGCGGCTGCGCACCCGCCAGCGGCGCGAGACCCATCCAGACCAGTTCTAACGTACCGCCGGTCAGAATTCCGGTGTGCAGATCGCCCAGAATCAGGCCAACCAGTGGCCCGAGCACCACCGGACGGTGCATGTGTGTTAAGCCGTTAAACATATCCAGGCCCGCGATAAAGGCGAGAAGCCCCAGCGCGAAAGCCTGCAACAGACTGATTTCCATTGTGAATCCCTCAGAGCAGTTTAAAGAGATCCAAAGCAGTCTCTGTTGGAACGCCCTGAACGAAGCATTCCACTCCGGCCGCCTTCAGGCCGTTAAACGCGGCGATATCGTTCGCGTCTACAGATACCGTTTTGGCAATTTGCTGTTTGCCACTGGCGTAATGCATATTTCCGACGTTGATACGGGTGATGGGCACGCCGCCCTCGACCAGCGTTAAAAAATCAGCCGGTGTTTTACAGACCAGCAGAATTTTCTGCCGGTCGGCGGCGCGATGAATGTTGTCGATCACTTTTTGCAGGGACCAGAAACGCACGGCGATGCCTTCCGCAAGCACCATCTCCATCAGGTTTTGCTGAACCGGATCGTCTGCAACCTCGTCATTTGCCACCAGCACCAGGTTCGCCCCCGCAAACCCCACCCACTGTACGCCCACCTGACCGTGGATCAGGCGTTCATCAATGCGGCATAAGACAATGTTTGGCATAGCGTTTTCCTCTTTTTAATTATGCGTGTTGAGTCGTTACGCCTTCGCAGGCGGCATGGTACTGCTGGAGTATGTCCTGAATGTGGTCGAGAATGAGCTCCCGTGGTGTGGACCTGAGAGCACCCTCGCGAACTTTGCTGTACTGCAACGGCAGATACTGGCTGATCAGCGGCAGTGGGATCGGTTCATCCGCCAGGTTGCGTACCAGTCGCTCAAAAGCCTCGTCAATCTGGCTGTCTGGCCAGTAATAGCGCACGCGGTCGGAATAGCTGTAACCGCGGGCCAGGCGACGGGCATTGCCGTCGCCGTGATAGTGGCTTTGCCAGTATTCCGGGCGATCGAGCATCACGTTTTCCAGGACGTGACGCAGTCCTGAGCAGGCTTTTGCCGGTAAAAGCTCTTCTTCAATTGCAGCCAGTGAGAACAGCGCTTCGCGCAGCGCGAAGGTTAGCGCAGGGCCGACTTTCAGAATGGCGAAGTGATCTTTCACCAACTGGCGCAGCGCCTGCGGCGTCTGGTAATCGGTAGAGTGTGCTTCAAATACGAGCGTGTCGTAGGCTTCAACCATCTTGCTCAGTGCGACGGCTTTATGCGGTTGATAGTCACAAACGTGCGCATGGTCGAACTCAACGCCAGGCTGAACCACCAGGCCAATAACGCGCGGCCAGATGTCGCTTAACCCTTCCTTCTCGAATGCGTGGCGGTGTGTCTCAAGCGTGGCACGTGCCGCCTCTGGTGTGGTGACCTCAAGCTCGGTCAGCGTTTCGTGTGCCCCACCGGGAACCGGAACTTCCGTGCCGATAACGTAGACCAGATCCGCTACGCCAAATTGCTCGAGACAGGTGGTTTCGGCAATTTTAGCCAGCCGAGCGGCACGCCCGGCAACGATTGCATCGGTTAAAGGAACCGGATCGTCTTCGCAGGACATGCTGCAATCGAGGTGAATTTTTTTAAATCCGGCCGCCACGTAGCTTCTGATCAGATCGTCGGCGTTCGCCATCGCCTGCAAAGCTGGCAGGTTTTGCCAGCGGTTTGGACCTAAATGATCGCCGCCAAGGATCAGCTGTGAGGTGGGGAAACCGAGGGATCCCGCCAGATTGCAGACAAACCCATAAAAATCGGCGGGCGTCATACCGGTATAGCCGCCAAACTGATCCACCTGGTTTGAGGTGGCTTCAATCAGCAGAGGCGTCTGTTGTGAATGGGCGTAACGAATTGCAGCTTCAAGTACCAATGGATGTGCGGAACAGACGGCGTAAATCCCGTTTGTATTCCCCCGTTTATGTTGTTCCACCATTTCTGTCAGATGTTTCACTTTCCTCTCCATTTCGGATGGTGTTGGTATTCATCTTTCGTTTTGTTTCATTTGATACTGCATTATGGTGGGGTAAAAATAAAACGAAAGATAATAGTTTTCCGATCTGTTTCACAAAAGAAACATAATGAAAGGTTTCAGCGGCGGTTAAGCTTGCGTCTGCTCACCATACAGGGCTTGCATTCCCTCAAAAGAAAGGCGTTAATAAGCAAAACGAAATGAAACGAAAGTTTATTTACTAAGGAGCTCGTATGAGCAGCACCGATTCATCCGCAGAGAAGCGCATCACCGGCACCAGTGAAAGGCGAGAGCAGATCATTCAGCGGTTGCGGGCGCAGGGAAGCGTGCAGGTTAACGATCTTTCTCTTTTATACGGCGTGTCGACGGTGACGATCCGTAACGATCTGGCCTTTCTGGAAAAGCAGGGGATTGCCGTTCGCGCTTACGGCGGCGCGCTGATTTGCGAAGGTAATGCCCCCGGCGTGGAGCCGTCCGTTGAGGACAAAAGTTCCCTTAATACGGCTGTGAAGCGCAGCATCGCGCAGGCGGCGGCTGAACTGGTGAAGCCGGGTCACCGCATTATTCTGGACTCCGGCACCACGACCTTTGAAATTGCTCGCATGCTGCGCCAGCACACCGATGTTATTGCCATGACCAACGGGATGAACGTGGCAAACGCGCTGCTGGAAGCGGAGGGCGTAGAGCTGCTGATGACCGGCGGGCACTTGCGCCGTCAGTCGCAGTCCTTCTATGGTGACCAGGCGGAGCAGTCCTTACAGAATTACCATTTTGACCTGCTGTTCCTGGGCGTCGATGCCATCGATCTCGATCGGGGGGTGAGTACGCACAACGAGGATGAAGCCCGTCTGAACCGGAAAATGTGCGAGGTGGCGGAGCGTATTATCGTTGTCACTGATTCCAGCAAGTTTAACCGTTCAAGCCTGCATAAAATCATTGATACTCAGCGGATCGACATGATTATCGTTGATGAAGGTATTCCGGCGGAAAGCCTGGAAGGGTTACGCAAAAGCGGGATCGATGTGGTGCTGGTCTAAAGAGGCTTTTCCCCTCACCCTAACCCTCTCCCCATAGGGGAGAGGGGACTGCTCGGTGCGGTTTTTTTACCCTCTCCCCGGTGGGGAGAGGACAGGGTGAGGGGCCATCACGTCACCGGCGCCGGGTTAAACACCGCCAGCGAGTTATGCAATCCCCATTGATCGGAGAAGGTTTTCTTCCGCCCGCTTGCCACATCCAGAATGAAGTGGAACAGCTTCCAGCCCACCTCTTCAATACTCTCTTCCCCGGTGGCGATGGTGCCCGCGTTGATATCCATTAAGTCATACCAGCGGTTTGCCAGCTCGGTGCGGGTCGCCATTTTGATCACCGGTACCGCCATCAGGCCGTACGGCGTGCCGCGTCCGGTGGTAAAGACCTGTACCGTAATGCCGGATGCTACCTGCTGGGTGCCGCACACGAAATCACTGGCAGGCGTTGCCGCGTAGATCAGACCGCGTTTGGTTGGTCGCTGGCCAGGTGAGAGCACTTCCACAATCGCGCTCTGGCCGGATTTGGCAATCGACCCGAGGGCCTTTTCCACCACGTTCGCCAGGCCGCCTTTCTTGTTACCCGGAGACGGGTTGGCGCTGCGGTCGGTTTTGCCCATGTCGAGATAGTTATCGTACCAGGCCATCTCCTCCAGCAGGCGTTTGCCCACCTCTTCGTTGACGGCGCGCGGCGTGAGCAGGTGGATAGCATCACGCACTTCGGTGACTTCGGAGAACATCACCGTGGCGCCGCAGCGCACGAACAGATCGGAGGCATAACCTACCGCCGGGTTAGCGGTGACGCCGGAAAACGCATCGCTGCCGCCACACTGTGTCCCAACCACCAGTTCAGAGGCCGGGCAGGTTTCACGCTGGCGTTTGTTCAGCTTCTCCAGATGGCGCTCTGCCACCTGTAAAATGTCGTCGACCATCGATCTGAAGCCGACATGGTGTTCATCCTGAAGACGCACAATACTGGCCTCGTCAACCGGAATGGCTTTCACATCCTCAGTACCCTGCAACAGGCGTTCTGGCTGCAATTTTTCACAGCCGAGGCCAATCACCATCACCTCGCCGCCAAAGTTTGGGTTAAGGGCGATATTGTGGATCGTGCGGATCGGCACGACCGCTGCGGGCGCGTTGATCGCCACGCCGCAGCCGTACAGGTGGTTAAGCCCCACCACGCCGTCAACGTTGGGGTATTTCGGCAGCAGATCGCGCTCAATAATTTTCACCACGTAATCCACGACACCCGCCACGCAATGCACGCTGGTGGTGATGCCAAGCAGGTTTTTGGTTCCCACTCTGCCATCCGCGTTGCGGTAACCTTCGAAGGTATAACCCTCCAGCGGAGGTAACGGCTCAGGGACGCGGGTAGCCAGCGGCAACGTCTCCAGCGGCGGGGCGGTGGGCAGCTCAACCAGCGACTCCTCAATCCAGCTACCCTGCGGGATAGCGCGCACCGCATAGCCGATGACTTCGCCGTAGCGCACGATTTCGCCCTGCGCCGGGATATCGACCAGTGCGACTTTATGCCCCTGCGGAATGTGCTCAATCAGCTCCAGCCCGTCCGGAAAGCGGGTACCCGCTTTTAAGCCATTGTCGTTGACAATAATCGCCACGTTATCGGTATCGTGCACTTTTATATAGAACGCCGTCGGCGCCGCCTGTCGAATTTCAATATCGGCCATTGTTCACTCATCTCCAGCAAAATATCTGATACTAAATATAGCCAGATGGTTAATCGTTTCTTATTGAGGAAATAAAGAATGTCAGGAGAGGAAAAGTGAGAATGTGATCGCGATCGCTCCCGAAACACTAATCGTTGATTCTGTGCATCAGCGCCCACTGCATTGGGCAAATGCTCAAAATAGCGTGCTAACCCCGTTGGATAATTGAGCATTGAGACAATGTGCTGCCGGGTGGTGACGATTATACTGAATGACGATTTTATAACGCCAAAATTCAGCCAGGAAAATAAATATAACGCTGACGCTGAGTCGGAATAAATAAGAAAAGCTACTGGCTAAAACTGCGGAATTAAAAAAGGTATACGTAATGAGTAACGACATCTTCCCGAATAAATTTAAAGCGGCCCTTGCGGCGCATCAGATTCAGATTGGCTGCTGGTCTGCGCTGGCCAACCCCATCAGCACCGAAGTGCTGGGCCTGGCCGGATTCGACTGGCTGGTGCTGGACGGCGAACATGCGCCAAACGATATCAACACGTTTATTCCGCAGCTGATGGCGCTGAAAGGCAGCCACAGCGCGCCGGTGGTGCGTGTACCTACCAACGAGCCGGTGATCATCAAGCGTCTGCTGGATATCGGCTTCTACAACTTCCTGATCCCGTTTGTTGAAACGGAAGAAGAAGCGGTGCTGGCCGTAGCTGCCACCCGCTATCCGCCGGAAGGGATCCGCGGCGTGTCTGTCTCGCACCGCGCCAACATGTTTGGCACCGTGCCGGACTATTTCGCCCAGTCCAACAAGAACATCACCATTCTGGTTCAGATCGAGAGCCAGCAGGGGGTCGATAACGTCGACGCCATTGCCGCGACCGAAGGTGTCGACGGTATTTTCGTCGGCCCGAGCGATCTGGCGGCCGCCTTTGGTCATCTGGGCAACGCCAGCCACCCGGACGTGCAGCGGGCAATCCAGCACATTTTTGCCCGTGCCAAAGCGCACGGTAAACCGTGCGGCATTCTGGCGCCGGTGGAAGCCGATGCCCGCCGCTACCTGGAGTGGGGCGCAACGTTTGTCGCCGTCGGCAGCGACCTCGGCGTATTCCGCGCCGCCACGCAGAAATTAGCAGACGCTTTTAAAAAATAACCATCATTGAGGAAACAGATTATGACGCTGAAAGTGGGTTTTATTGGCCTGGGTATCATGGGCAAACCAATGAGCAAAAACCTCATCAAAGCAGGTTACTCACTGGTGGTTTTAGATCGTAATTCAGACGCGGTGGCAGAAGTGATTGCGGCTGGCGCAGAAACGGCGACAACTGCAAAAGCGATCGCCGAGCAGTGCGATGTCATTATCACCATGCTGCCAAACTCCCCGCACGTGAAAGAGGTGGCGCTGGGTAAGAACGGCATTATCGACGGCGCGAAGCCGGGCCTGGTGGTGATCGACATGAGTTCTATCGCACCGCTGGCGAGCCGCGAAATCAGCGAGGCGCTGAAAGCGAAAGGCGTGGAGATGCTGGATGCGCCGGTCAGCGGCGGCGAACCGAAAGCCATCGACGGTACTCTGTCGGTAATGGTGGGGGGCGATAAAGCCGTGTTCGACAAATACTACGACCTGATGAAAGCCATGGCTGGCTCCGTGGTGCATACCGGTGAAATTGGCGCAGGCAACGTCACCAAGCTGGCAAACCAGGTGATTGTGGCGTTGAACATCGCGGCCATGTCCGAAGCACTGACGCTGGCCACCAAAGCGGGCGTTAATCCGGATCTGGTCTATCAGGCCATTCGCGGTGGTCTTGCGGGCAGCACCGTGCTGGATGCCAAGGCACCGATGGTGATGGATCGTAACTTCAAACCGGGCTTCCGCATCGATCTGCACATTAAAGATCTGGCGAATGCGCTGGATACCTCCCACGGCGTGGGCGCGCAGTTGCCGCTGACTGCCGCCGTCATGGAGATGATGCAGGCGCTGCGTGCGGACGGTCTGGGCACCGCCGATCACAGCGCGTTAGCGTGCTATTACGAAAAGCTGGCGAAGGTTGAAATTGCTCGCTAATGACGTCCCGCCCGGTGGCGTTACGCTTACCGGGCCTACGGCTCAGGCATACAACTATGAAAATCGTAATCGCGCCAGACTCTTATAAAGAAAGCCTGTCTGCCACTGAGGTGGCGCAGGCGATAGAAAAAGGATTTCGGGAAATTTTCCCCGACGCTCATTACGTGTCTGTTCCCGTTGCTGACGGCGGAGAAGGTACGGTTGAAGCGATGATCGCCGCGACGCAGGGCACCTGGCAGCAGGCTGTCGTCACCGGCCCGTTAGGGGAAAAGGTGAAGGCCAGCTGGGGGATCTCGGGCGACGGTACCACCGCGTTTATCGAGATGGCCGCCGCCAGCGGCCTGGTACTTGTTCCTCCCGCGCAGCGTAACCCGCTGGTCACGACGTCGCGCGGGACGGGGGAGCTGATCCTCCGCGCGCTGGATAAAGGCGCGCGCAACATCATTATCGGTATCGGCGGGAGCGCAACCAACGATGGGGGCGCGGGTATGATGCAGGCGCTGGGCGCGAGGTTTACGGATGCGAACGGGACGGAGATCGGCTACGGCGGCGGCAGCCTGATGGCGCTGAACCGTATTGATATTTCTGATCTTGATCCGCGTCTTCAGGGGTGCGCAATCCGCGTCGCCTGTGACGTGACGAATCCGCTGGTCGGTGAAAGCGGCGCGTCGCGTATCTTTGGCCCGCAAAAAGGCGCCACGGAGGAGATGATCCTCGAACTCGACGCCAGTCTTAGCCACTACGCCAACGTGATCAAAAAATCGCTGCGCATTGACGTCAACCCGGTTCCGGGGGCAGGAGCGGCGGGCGGCATGGGCGCGGCGCTGATGGCCTTCCTGGGCGCTGAGCTGAAAAGCGGCATTGAGATTGTCACTCAGGCGCTCAATCTTGAAGAACATATTCACGACTGCACGTGGGTGCTGACGGGAGAAGGGCGCATCGACAGCCAGAGCATTAATGGCAAAGTGCCCGTCGGCGTGGCGAGCGTCGCCAAAAAATACCATAAGCCGGTGATAGGGATTGCCGGAAGTCTGACGCAGGATGTTGGTGTGGTGCATCAGTACGGCATCGACGCGGTGTTCAGCGTATTGACCCGCATCGGTTCACTGGAAGAGGCGTTCCAGGGAGCGTACGACAACATTTACCGCGCCTCGCGCAATATCGCGGCCACATTGCAGGTAGGCATGCGTAGCCAGGGGTGACAGCGGCGCGCAAACCCTCTATACTGCGCGCCGAAGCTGACCAGACAGTCGCCGCTTCGTCGTCGTCCCTTTCGGGGGAGACGGGCGGAGGGGAGGAAAGTCCGGGCTCCACAGGGCAGGGTGCCAGGTAACGCCTGGGGGGGAAACCCACGACCAGTGCAACAGAGAGCAAACCGCCGATGGCCCGCGTAAGCGGGATCAGGTAAGGGTGAAAGGGTGCGGTAAGAGCGCACCGCGCGGCTGGTAACAGTCCGTGGCACGGTAAACTCCACCCGGAGCAAGGCCAAATAGGGGTTCACATGGTACGGCCCGTACTGAACCCGGGTAGGCTGCTTGAGCCAGTGAGCGATTGCTGGCCTAGATGAATGACTGTCCACGACAGAACCCGGCTTATCGGTCAGCTTCAACTTCTTACGAAACCCCGCTTCGGCGGGGTTTTTGTTTTCTGAAGGTTGCATGCCGGGTCAGCGAAGCGCCAAACGACATCAATTCTCAATTTTGCGACGCCAAGCACATTTCACTGCTTTACCGATTATGCGTTCCTTTCATCTGCTGCGCATGATCGTAATCATAAAATTTAACGCTATAAAATTAGAAAATTTTAGTGTTGAACAGATGTTGTGAATGTTGACTCAGTGATGCTGAATGTTATTCATTTGATAATTTAATATTGAATCTAAAAACATTCTTCTGGTGAATGTGTGATATATCCCACTCTTTAACCGGAAGCTGAGAAAATATTCCTGATAAAGTTGATAAACCACAAAAATGTTTTAAAAGAATAATGATGGTTTATTAACCTTTAATTGCCTGAAAGATAGTCTTTATTAATATTGTTAAGGCAAAAAAATTCATGCTGGTTATTGCCATAAAATAAATTTATTACCGCGGATTTTGTTGATCAATATCAGCGTAATTGCGTATTTTTAGCTATCTAACTGATTGAATAATAAGATTATAAATCGATTTTAAATGTGGTTGTAAAAAGGGCATCCTGGCAAATTGTGAGTAACAGCACATACCCCCTGAAACAATATTGGGTAGAATCCGCTGCGTCATAGGGAAATAAGCGCAGAATATTATGAATACTATTATTCTACCGAAAACACAGCACCTCGTGGTATTTCAGGAAGTCATCAAAAGTGGCTCTATAGGTTCTGCTGCAAGACAACTGGGGCTGACGCAACCTGCCGTCAGCAAAATCATCAGCGACATCGAATCTTACTTTGGGGTGGAAGTGATGGTGCGTAAAAACACCGGCGTAAAACTCACTGCCGCCGGTCAGGTGCTGCTGTCCTACGCTGAGTCGATCACCCGCGAAATGAAAAACATGGTGAGCGAGATCAACAGCCTCAGTTTCAGTACCGTCATGGACGTCTCCTTCGGCTATCCGTCGCTGATTGGCTTCACCTTCCTGTCCGGGATGATCAAAAAATTCAAGGAAGTGTTCCCGAAGGCGCGCGTCTCAATGTATGAAGCGCAGCTCTCTTCATTCCTGCCCGCCATTCGCGATGGCCGGCTGGATTTCGCCATCGGCACGCTGAGCGACGGGATGTTGCTCCAGGATCTTCACGTTGAGCCACTCTTTGAATCTGAGTTTGTGCTGGTGGCGAGTAAATCACGAACGTGCACCGGCCCGACCAGACTGGCATCGCTCACGCACGAGCAGTGGGTGATGCCGCAAACCGATATGGGCTACTACAACGAACTCCTGACCACCCTGCAAGATAACCACATCAGCATTGAAAACATCGTCCAGACCGATTCTGTCGTCACCATCTATAACCTTGTCCTCAATGCCGATTACCTGACGGTGATCCCCCGTGACATGATTGCGCCATTCGGCTCGGACCAGTTTATTGTCCTGCCGGTGGAAGATGCATTACCTGTGGCGCGTTATGCTGCCGTGTGGTCAAAAAATTACAGTATTAAAAAATCGGCGTCAGTATTAGTTGAACTGGCAAAACAATATTCGTCGATGAATATCGAAAAACGACGATAGAAATAATGATGATTTAAAATACCCGGAGCGACGATTTTTAACGCTCTGATACCCTGACTTTGCCTGAAAACAATGAATTATTATAACGAGGATATTATGCACATTACTTACGATCTCCCGGTGACCATTGACGATATTCAGGACGCCAGAAAAAGACTGGCGGGAAAGATCTATAAAACCGGTATGCCGCGCTCAAATTATCTGAGCGAACGGTGTAAGGGTGAGATATTCCTGAAATTTGAAAATATGCAGCGTACCGGTTCGTTTAAAATACGTGGGGCGTTTAATAAATTAAGCTCGCTGACCGATGCGGAAAAACGCAAGGGCGTGGTTGCCTGTTCCGCAGGGAACCACGCGCAGGGGGTGTCGCTCTCCTGCGCCATGCTCGGCATCGACGGCAAAGTGGTAATGCCTATGGGCGCGCCGAAATCCAAGGTGGCCGCCACGCGCGACTACTCCGCCGAAGTGGTGCTGCACGGCGAGAACTTTAACGACACTATCGCCAAAGTGAGCGAAATCGTCGAGATGGAAGGGCGCATATTTATCCCGCCTTACGACGATCCGAAAGTGATCGCCGGTCAGGGCACCATCGGCCTGGAAATCCTCGAAGATTTATACGACGTGGATAACGTGATTGTTCCCATCGGCGGTGGTGGTTTAATTGCCGGTATTGCGACAGCAATTAAATCCATCAACCCAACTATCAATATTATCGGCGTGCAGTCTGAAAACGTGCACGGAATGGCGGCGTCGTATCAGGCCGGTGAAATAACGAACCACCGCATTACCGGCACATTAGCAGACGGTTGCGATGTGTCTCGCCCGGGTAATTTAACCTTCGAAATCGTTCGTGAACTGGTTGACGACATTGTGCTGGTCAGCGAAGACGAGATTCGCAACAGCATGATCGCGCTTATTCAGCGAAATAAAGTGGTTACGGAAGGTGCTGGCGCGCTGGCGTGCGCGGCGTTATTAAGCGGCAAGCTGGACCATTATATTCAGGGCCGTAAAACCGTCTGCATTATTTCCGGTGGCAATATTGATCTCTCCCGTGTTTCCCAAATTACCGGCTTCGTTGACGCATAAAGGTGACCTATGAGCAACACAGAAAGCATTATCGTTGGCCAGACAAAAACGTCCTCCTGGCGTAAATCGGATACCACCTGGACGCTCGGCCTGTTTGGTACCGCCATTGGCGCTGGCGTGCTGTTCTTCCCCATCCGCGCAGGCTTTGGTGGCCTGATCCCTATTCTGCTGATGCTGGTTCTGGCGTTCCCCATTGCCTTTTACTGCCACCGCGCGCTGGCGCGTCTGTGTTTGTCCGGCAGTAACGTCTCCGGCAACATCACCGAAACGGTGGAGGAGCATTTTGGTAAGACCGGCGGGGTGGTGATCACCTTCCTCTACTTCTTTGCCATTTGCCCGCTGCTGTGGATTTACGGCGTCACCATTACCAACACCTTTATGACCTTCTGGGAAAACCAGCTCCAGATGCCTGCCCTGAACCGCGGCGTGGTAGCGCTGTTCCTGCTGCTGCTGATGGCCTTTGTGATCTGGTTCGGTAAAGACCTGATGGTGAAGGTGATGAGCTACCTGGTGTTCCCGTTCATCGCCAGCCTGGTGCTGATTTCTCTCTCGCTGATCCCGTACTGGAACTCAGCGGTGATCGACCAGGTTAACCTGAGCGATATCGCCTTCACCGGTCATGACGGCATTCTTGTCACGGTGTGGCTGGGGATTTCCATTATGGTCTTCTCCTTCAACTTCTCGCCTATCGTCTCCTCGTTTGTGGTCTCCAAGCGCGAAGAGTACGAGCCGGAGTTTGGTAAAGAATTCACCGAGCAGAAATGTTCCAAAATCATCGGTCGCGCCAGCCTGCTGATGGTGGCGGTGGTGATGTTCTTCGCCTTTAGCTGCCTGTTTACGCTCTCTCCGCAGAACATGGCGGACGCCAAAGCGCAGAACATTCCGGTGCTCTCTTACCTGGCGAACCACTTTGCGTCGATGTCAGGCAGTAAATCCACGTTCGCCACGGTGCTGGAGTACGGCGCGTCCATCATCGCGCTGGTCGCTATCTTTAAATCCTTCTTCGGCCACTACCTGGGCACGCTGGAGGGGCTGAACGGCCTGATCGTTAAGTTCGGCTACAAGGGCGACAAGAAGAACGTCTCCGTGGGCAAGCTGAACACCATCAGCATGGTCTTCATCATGGGCTCCACCTGGATTGTGGCCTATGCCAACCCGAACATTCTGGACCTTATTGAAGCCATGGGCGCGCCAATTATCGCCTCTCTGCTGTGCCTGCTGCCGATGTACGCCATCCGCAAAGCACCGGCGCTGGCGAAATACAAAGGCCGGACCGAGAACATCTTCGTAACCGTGGTCGGCCTGCTGACCATTCTGAACATCGTGTACAAACTGTTTTAAACCAAAGCTCAGGAAGAGCGGAGCCATACCATGATTGAGTTTCCGGTAGTACTGGTCATTAACTGCGGATCGTCCTCTGTTAAGTTTTCGGTGCTGGACGCCGCAGGCTGCGATGCCCTGCTGACGGGCATTGCGGACGGCATCAACACAGAAAAAGCCTTTATTTCCGTGAATGGGGGTGAGCCAGTCAGACTGGCTCATCAGGACTACGAAGGGGCGCTGGCCGCCATCGCCCTGGAGCTGGAGAAGCGCGACCTGATGGGCAGCGTGGCTTTGATTGGCCATCGCATTGCCCACGGCGGCGATCTCTTCAGCGAGTCGACCCTGATCACGGAAGAGGTGATGGAGCAGATCCGCCAGGTCTCCCCGCTGGCGCCGCTGCATAACTACGCTAACCTGAGCGGCGTGGAAGCCGCAGAGCGACTCTTCCCCGGGGTGCAGCAGGTGGCGGTATTTGATACCAGCTTCCACCAGACCATGGCGCCGCAGGCGTATCTGTACGGCTTGCCGTACCGCTATTTTGAAGAGCTGGGCGTGCGCCGCTACGGCTTCCACGGCACCTCTCACCGCTACGTGGCGGCGCAGGCGCACGCGCTTCTCGGGCTCTCCGCCGAAGACAGCGGCCTGGTGATTGCCCATCTCGGCAACGGGGCGTCCATTTGCGCGGTGCGTAACGGCGTAAGCGTGGACACGTCCATGGGGATGACGCCGCTTGAAGGACTGGTGATGGGCACGCGCTGCGGCGACGTAGATTTTGGCGCGATGGCGTGGGTTGCCAGGCAGACCGGCCAGTCGTTCGAGGATCTGGAGCGTGTGGTCAACAAAGAGTCGGGGCTGCTGGGGATCTCCGGCATCTCCTCCGATTTGCGCGCGCTGGAGAAAGCCTGGCATGACGGCAACGAGCGGGCACGGCTGGCAATAATGACCTTTGTCCACCGGATTGCACGACATATCGCCGGTCATGCCGCATCCCTGCACCGTCTGGATGGCGTGGTGTTTACCGGCGGGATCGGTGAGAACTCCGTGCTTATCCGCGCGCTGGTGGTGGAGCACCTGAAGGTGTTTGGCATCATCCTCGACGAGTCCAAAAATGCCCTGCCGGGCAGCGCGGGTGAGCGCGTGATCTCCACCGAGTCGTCCCGCGCGGCCTGCGCGGTGATCCCTACCAATGAAGAAAAAATGATCGCGCTGGATGCCCTCCGTCTTGGGAAGGTCACCCCGGCTGCGGCTTACGCCTGATAAAGCGAGAATCTGATGAAAGTAACAATCGATACGGGCGTC
The DNA here is from genome assembly GCF_015159675.1 of Enterobacter cloacae complex sp. S2. Classification (NCBI taxonomy): domain Bacteria; kingdom Pseudomonadati; phylum Pseudomonadota; class Gammaproteobacteria; order Enterobacterales; family Enterobacteriaceae; genus Enterobacter; species Enterobacter cloacae complex sp. S2. Next base: position 25,798 of record NZ_JADDTS010000036.1, on the reverse strand, counting down.
GCGCCTTACAGCGACGCATGGGCCGGGTTTCGCGGTGAAGAATGGAAAAACGCCGTTAACGTGCGCGATTTTATTCAGCATAACTACACCCCTTATGAAGGCGATGAAGCTTTCCTCGCGCAGGCGACGCCAGCAACGACGGCGCTGTGGCAGAAGGTGATGGTCGGCATTCGCCAGGAGAATGCCACCCACGCTCCGGTGGATTTTGACACCAACATCGCCACCACCATTACCGCGCACGGGCCGGGCTATATTGACCAGGAGCTGGAGACGATCGTCGGCCTGCAAACCGACAAGCCGCTCAAGCGGGCCCTGCATCCGTACGGCGGGATCAATATGATCCGCAGCTCGTTCGAAGCCTACGGTCGCGAGATGGATCCGCAGTTTGAATATCTCTTCACCGACCTGCGCAAAACCCACAACCAGGGCGTATTTGACGTTTACTCTCCGGAGATGATGCGCTGCCGAAAATCCGGCGTGCTCACCGGTCTGCCGGACGGCTACGGGCGCGGACGCATTATCGGCGACTACCGTCGCGTGGCGCTATACGGCATCAGCTATCTGGTGCGCGAGCGTGAACTTCAGTTCGCCGATCTCCAGGGGAAACTGGAGCGCGGAGACGATCTGGAGGCCACGATCCGCCTGCGCGAGGAGCTGGCGGAGCACAAACGTGCGTTGCTCCAGATCCAGCAGATGGCGGCGAACTATGGCTTTGATATTTCACGTCCGGCGATGAATGCGCAGGAAGCGGTGCAGTGGGTCTACTTTGCCTACCTTGCCGCAGTGAAATCCCAAAACGGCGGGGCGATGTCGCTGGGGCGCACGGCCTCGTTCCTCGATATCTACATTGAACGCGACATGCAGGCAGGAAGGCTGAACGAGGTGCAGGCCCAGGAGCTGATCGACCACTTCATCATGAAGATCCGCATGGTGCGCTTCCTGCGCACGCCGGAGTTCGACACGCTCTTCTCCGGCGATCCGATCTGGGCCACGGAAGTGATCGGCGGCATGGGGCTGGATGGCCGTACGCTGGTGACCAAAAACAGCTTCCGCTATCTGCATACCCTGCACACCATGGGGCCTGCGCCGGAGCCAAACCTGACGATCCTCTGGTCCGAACAGCTGCCGATCGCTTTCAAGAAATACGCCGCGCAGGTCTCGATCGTCACCTCCTCGCTGCAATACGAGAACGATGATCTGATGCGTGCCGACTTTAACAGCGACGACTACGCCATTGCCTGCTGCGTCAGTCCGATGGTGATCGGCAAGCAGATGCAGTTCTTCGGCGCACGCGCCAACCTGGCGAAAACGCTGCTGTACGCGATTAACGGCGGGGTGGATAAGAAGCTGAAGATCCAGGTGGGGCCGAAAACCGAGCCGCTGCTGGATCAGGTACTGGATTACGACACCGTAATGGCGAGCCTCGATCACTTCATGGACTGGCTGGCAGTGCAGTACATCAGTGCGCTGAATCTCATTCACTACATGCATGATAAATACAGCTACGAAGCCTCGCTGATGGCGCTGCACGACCAGGACGTTTACCGCACCATGGCCTGTGGCATTGCCGGGCTGTCGGTGGCGGCGGATTCCCTGTCAGCCATCAAATACGCCACGGTAAAACCGGTGCGCGACCACACCGGTCTGGCGGTCGATTTCGTCATCGAAGGCGACTATCCGCAATACGGCAACAACGACGATCGCGTGGACAGTATCGCCTGCGATCTGGTTGAGCGCTTTATGAAGAAAATCCAGGCGCTGCCGACGTACCGCAACGCCGTGCCGACGCAGTCGATCCTGACCATCACCTCCAATGTGGTTTACGGGCAGAAGACCGGCAACACGCCGGACGGACGTCGCGGCGGTACACCGTTTGCGCCTGGCGCCAACCCGATGCACGGGCGCGACAGAAAAGGGGCGGTGGCGTCGTTGACCTCGGTCGCCAAGCTGCCGTTCACCTATGCCAAAGACGGGATCTCCTACACCTTCTCCATCGTGCCGCAGGCACTGGGCAAGGACGAGCTGGTGCGCAAAACCAACCTTGTCGGGCTGCTGGACGGGTACTTCCACCACGAAGCGACCATCGAGGGCGGGCAGCACCTGAACGTCAACGTGATGAACCGGGAGATGCTGCTGGATGCCATCGCCCATCCGGAGAACTATCCGAACCTGACGATCCGCGTTTCAGGCTATGCGGTGCGGTTTAACGCTCTGACGCGCGAGCAGCAGCAGGACGTGATTTCGAGAACGTTTACGCAGGCGATCTAACACAGGCCCCATCTTCAGCCTCCTCAGATGAGGAGGCTTTTAATTTTGTGAACACCGTCAATTTTAGAAAACTCGCTCTCTTTTCTGCTATCCCGAAGTAATATTTTCCTCTTGCCTAAGGAAATCCCTATAAAAGTTGTGACTTTTTTCTCCCGCGCTCCGGATATGATCTCCCCATACCAATAACTCACACCTGCACCCTCTGACTCGCAATCGCTGGCGATCGGAACCTTATAAAAACAAATCGTTACCCTACAAAATAAGCGAGTGCCCAATGAATATGGCAACAAACAGCAGTGTGATTGTGAGTGATTCCCCTGCGGCAAGGCGGGCGGGAATGAGCGAAAGCGAATGGCGAGAGGCGATCAAATTCGACAGCACCGATACGGGCTGGGTCATCATGAGTATCGGGATGGCTATCGGCGCGGGTATCGTTTTTCTTCCGGTGCAGGTCGGGTTAATGGGGCTATGGGTGTTTTTACTCTCGTCGATAATTGGTTATCCGGCTATGTACCTGTTCCAGCGCCTGTTTATTAATACGCTAGCGGAATCACCGGAATGCAAAGATTACCCGAGCGTCATTAGCGGTTATTTAGGTAAAAACTGGGGCATCTTATTGGGTGCGCTTTATTTTGTGATGCTGGTGATCTGGATGTTTGTCTATTCCACGGCTATCACCAACGACAGCGCATCCTACCTACACACCTTCGGCGTAACCGACGGTTTGCTGTCGGAAAATCCGTTCTACGGCTTATTCCTGATCTGCATTCTGGTCGCCATTTCGTCGCGCGGTGAAAAACTGCTGTTTAAAGTCTCCAGCCTGATGGTGCTGACCAAATTATTTGTGGTTGCGGCGCTGGGGCTTTCGATGATTGGCCTCTGGCATTTAGCCAACGTCGGTATGCTGCCGCCGATGGGCCTGCTGATTAAAAATGCCATTATTACGCTGCCTTTCACCTTAACCTCCATTCTGTTTATTCAGACATTAAGCCCGATGGTGATTTCCTATCGTTCACGGGAAAAATCCGTAGAGGTGGCGCGTCATAAGGCGCTGCGGGCAATGAATATCGCTTTTGGCGTGCTGTTTGTGACGGTCTTTTTCTACGCTGTCTCCTTCACCCTAGCGATGGGGCACGACGAGGCGGTAAAAGCCTACGAGCAGAATATTTCCGCCCTGGCAATCGCAGCACAGTTTATCAGCGGTGACGGCGCGGGCTGGGTCAAAATTGTCAGCGTAATCCTCAATATTTTCGCTGTGATGACCGCGTTCTTTGGCGTCTATCTCGGCTTTCGTGAGGCGACGCAGGGCATTGTGATGAACATCCTGCGCCGCAAAATGCCGGCGGAGAAAATCAATGAAAATGCCGTCCAGCGCGGGATTATGCTGTTCGCCATCCTGCTGGCCTGGAGCGCGATTGTGTTAAACGCGCCGGTGCTGAGCTTCACTTCCATCTGTAGCCCTATTTTCGGGATGGTGGGCTGCTTAATTCCGGCGTGGCTGGTCTACAAAGTGCCCGCACTTCATAAATATAAAGGCGTATCGCTGGTGATTATTGTGATTACCGGGCTGCTGCTTTGTGTTTCTCCTTTCCTCGCCTTCTCATGAGGTTAAATAAGGTCGTAACGATGTCTGAGCAAATTAATCCTTTATGGAACCATTTTATTCGCGCGGTGCAGGAAGAGGTAAAGCCTGCGCTGGGCTGTACCGAACCCGTCTCGCTGGCGCTGGCGTGCGCGATGGCTGCCGGACAGCTTGACGGTGAGGTGACGCGTATCGAGGCGTGGGTATCGCCGAACCTGATGAAAAACGGGCTTGGCGTAACGGTGCCCGGTACCGGTATGGTCGGTTTACCCATCGCGGCCGCGCTGGGGGCGACAGGCGGTAATGCACACGCCGGGCTGGAGGTGTTGAAAGACGCGTCGTCCGAGGCGCTAACGCGCGCCAAAGCACTGCTGAACGCGGGTCTGGTGCAGGTAAAATTGCAGGAGCCGTGCGATGAGATCCTCTATTCACGTGCCTGCGTTTACGTCGGTGAATCCTCGGCGATGGTGACCATCGCTGGCGGGCACACTCGCGTGGTGGAGGTAGTTTGTCAGGGCGAAACGCGCTTCAGGCTTGACGATAATCAGAGCCAGAACAACGACGATCCGCTGGCGGTGCTCTCGACCACCACGCTGTCGCAGATCCTTGAGTTTGTGGAACAGGTGCCGTTCGACACGATCCGCTTTATCCTCGATGCGGGACGGCTGAACGATGCGCTCTCCCGCGAAGGTTTACGTGGCAACTGGGGGTTGCATATTGGTGCGACGCTCAATAAACAGCGCACACGCGGATGGATGGCGCAGGATCTGGGTTCAGACATTGTTATCCGCACCAGCGCAGCCTCGGATGCCCGCATGGGGGGCGCGACGCTGCCGGCGATGAGCAACTCGGGTTCCGGGAATCAGGGCATCACCGCCACCATGCCGGTGGTGGTGGTGGCTGAGCACGTTCAGGCCGATGACGAACGGCTGGCGCGGGCGCTGATGCTCTCGCACCTGTCGGCGATCTATATCCATTACCAGCTTCCGCGCTTGTCCGCGTTGTGCGCGGCGACAACGGCCGGAATGGGGGCCGCCGCAGGGATGGCGTGGCTGATGGGCGGTTCTTACCAGACAATTTCCATGGCGATCGGCAGTATGATCGGCGACGTCAGTGGGATGATCTGTGACGGGGCGTCTAACAGTTGCGCAATGAAGGTCTCGACCAGCGTCACCAGCGCCTGGAAAGCCGTGATGATGGCGTTGGATGATACTGCCGTGACGGGTAATGAGGGGATTGTGGCGCACGACGTGGAGCAGTCGATCGCGAACCTGTGCGCGCTGGCGTGCCGCTCGATGCAGGCAACGGACCGGCAGATTATTGAGATTATGGCGAGTAAGGTGTAAAAATTTCCCCTCACCCCAATCCCTCTCCCCATAGGGGCGAGGGGCTCGATCGTTCCCTCTCCCCTTTGGGGAGAGGGCTAGGGTGAGGGGGGGGTTAAACCGGCAAATCAATCAGCAGCGCGCGCAGTGGCGTATCCGCCACCAGGGTGATATTCGCTTCATCACGAATAAACGCACCGTCTCCGCAGGTGAGCGCCTCTTTCTCTTCCGCGTGCGTCACCGCATGCACCGTTCCGTGAATGGACTGCAGATAGGCGCGCGGGCCATGAAGCTGGAAGCTTGCCTGTTCACCTTTTTTCAGTTCGATATGGTGCAGCCACACCTGCTGGCGTAACTGCAGGCTGCCTTTGCTGCCGTCTGGCGAGGCAATCAGCTGCTGTTTATCGCCCTTCAGATCGATTTTTTGCACCAGCGGATTTTCCCGCTCCGGACAGGCATCCAGCCACAGCTGCATGCGGGTCAGCGTTTTGTCTTTGCTGAGGTTATGCTCGCTATAGCTAATACCCGGCTGCGTGGAAATTAACAGCGCCTCGCCAGCCTTTGCCTGGACATGATTGCCCTCGCTATCGCGGTATTCTGCCTCGCCTTCCAGGATCAGGTTCAGGATATCGACTTTCGGGTACGTGCGCGGCTGGAAGGACGCGCCCGGGGCGAGCACTTCCTGGTTCAATACGCGCAGTGAAGCGTAACCGAGAAGTTTAGGGTCAAAGTAGTGTCCAAAGGAAAAGGTGTAGCGGGCCTGCAACCAACCGAAATCGGCTTGTCCGCACTGTTTCGCTGTTCTTGTCGTAATCATAAACTTGACCTCTCTTTACACTAAATCAATGGTAAAGGTATGGACGCTGCATTGTTAGCCAGATATTCTGCCCGGTATGTTCAAATTTCCTGAATGAGAACGAGATGGCTAAAGAGAGAGCATTGACGCTTGAGGCGCTTCGCGTCATGGACGCGATTGACAGGCGCGGCAGTTTTGCCGCGGCGGCAGATGAACTGGGGCGCGTTCCGTCTGCGCTGAGCTATACCATGCAAAAGCTGGAGGAGGAGCTGGATGTTGTGCTCTTCGATCGCTCTGGTCATCGAACAAAATTCACCAACGTTGGGCGGATGCTGCTGGAGCGCGGCCGCGTATTGCTGGAAGCGGCGGATAAACTGACGACCGATGCCGAAGCGCTGGCCCGCGGCTGGGAAACCCATCTGACGTTAGTGACCGAAGCGCTGGTGCCCACCGAGGCGCTGTTCCCGCTGGTGGACAGACTGGCCGCGAAAGCCAATACCCAGCTGTCGATCATCACCGAGGTACTGGCCGGGGCGTGGGAGCGTCTTGAGACGGGCAGGGCGGATATCGTCATTGCGCCGGATATGCATTTCCGCTCATCGTCAGAAATTAACTCGCGCAAACTGTACAGCGTGATGAACGTCTACGTCGCTGCGCCGGGTCACCCGATCCATCAGGAGCCGGAACCGCTCTCTGAGGTCACGCGCGTGAAATACCGCGGCGTGGCGGTGGCGGATACCGCGCGAGAGCGCCCGGTGTTAACGGTGCAGTTGCTGGATAAACAGCCGCGTCTGACGGTGACGTCGCTGGAAGATAAGCGTCAGGCGCTGCTGGCGGGGCTGGGCGTGGCGACCATGCCGTATCCGTTCGTCGAAAAGGACATTGCAGAGGGACGGCTGCGCGTTGTCAGCCCGGAATACACCAGCGAAGTGGATATTATTATGGCGTGGCGTCGTGACAGCATGGGCGAAGCCAAATCATGGTGTTTACGCGAAATTCCGAAGCTTTTCACGCAATATAATAAATAAAATCGTAATTTGTAGGCCCGGTAAGCGAAGCGCCACCGGGCTTTTTTTTATGCGCAGATCTTCGGATCCGGACCAAAGCGGTTTTCTCCCGGCGTTCCGCTCTGACAGTTGAAAATCAAAATCACGATCCAGCCGATAAGCGGGATCAACAGCAACAGCAGCCACCACGCCGAACGATCGGTGTCGTGAAGACGACGAAACAGTACGGCCCATGAAGGCAGCAGAACCAACACACCATAAATGGTGGTGAGAATGCCTTCGCCCCCCTCGCGTTCCCAGCCGAGGATTTTGTCCACAATACCCAGCACCATAATCAGGACGAAGTTCACCAGAACGAACATCCAGTACTCTTTACGGCGGGCACGGCCACCAAATCCAACGTAGTTGCGCAGTACTTTTAAATACCAGTCCATTTTTCCTTGCCTCTTAGTCAGTCAATCACTTGTTTTCTAAGCGATCGAGGTAAGGATAGATGTATGCCGTGAATTAAAAAAGGGAATCAATTGATTCCCTAAATAATTATCCGAAACGCACGTCGCGCCCGTGTGGTTCATCCAGATCCTGCCACGGACCAATGGAGATAATGCCCGTTGGGTTGATGGTCTTATGACTGCGGAAATAATGGGTGCGAATATGGTCAAAATTGACCGTCTCCGCAATACCCGGCATCTGATAGATGTCGCGCAGGAAACCGTGCAGGTTCAGATAATCGCTGATGCGATGCTTGTCGCACTTGAAGTGGGTGACATACACCGGATCGAAGCGGATCAGCGTCGTCCACAGGCGGATGTCTGCTTCGGTTAGGCGATCGCCCGCTAAATAACGATGCTGGCCGAGGATCTGCTCCAGACGTTCCAGGGATCCAAACACGTTGCCGACCGCTTCGTCGTACGCTTCCTGACTGGTGGCAAAACCGGCTTTATAGACGCCGTTGTTGACGTTGTCGTAGATCCAGCCGTTCAGCTCGTCAATTTTCTCGCGCAGCTCAACCGGATAGTAATCCCCGGCGCGGGCGCCGTGCGCGTCAAACGCGGTATTGAACATGCGAATGATTTCAGCGGATTCATTGCTGACGATCGTCTGGTTTTTCTTGTCCCACAGCACAGGCACCGTTACGCGTCCGGTGTAGTGCGGATCGGCGCGCAGATAAAGCTGATACAGGAAATCGTGATGATAAAGCTCATCACCCGTCGCGGCCGGGAAGTCACTGTCGAACGTCCAGCCGTTTTCCAGCATCAGCGGGTTGACCACCGAAACCGGAATTAGCGATTCGAGACCTTTAAGTTTGCGCACAATCAGCGTGCGGTGCGCCCACGGACAGGCGAGAGAAACATACAGATGATAACGATCTTTCTCCGCCGCAAAGCCCCCTTCGCCACTCGGGCCGGGCGCGCCGTCGGCGGTCAGCCAGTTACGGAAGGCCGAAACAGAGCGCTTAAAGCGTCCACCGGTGGATTTGGTGTCATACCAGACATCCTGCCAGACGCCGTCTACGAGTTGTCCCATTTTTTACTCCTCCGTCAGATAGCAAAAGCGAGGAGATGTCTCCTCGCTTTGAATTTAATCATTATAGCGTGCTTACCACTTCTTATTCAGAAGACGGTCAATGCTGTAGGCGCCCGGACCCGTGATAGCCAGCAGCAGGAAGCCACCCGCGATGGTCAGGTTTTTCATGAACATCAGGGAGTTCACGCCTTCCGCAAAGTTGCTGTGGAAGATGAACGCGGTCAGCAGGGTAAAGCCTGCGGTGAACAGCGCCGTGGTGCGGGTCAGGAAACCGAACAGCACTGCCAGGCCGCCGCCGAACTCAAGCAGGATGGTCAGTGGCAGCAGGAAACCCGGTACGCCCATCGCTTCCATATACTGCTGAGTGCCCGCATAGCCGGTAATTTTGCCCCAGCCTGCGGTGATGAACAGCACAGGCATCAGAATACGCGCTACCAATACACCAACATCTTCTAATTTTTTCATTTTACTCTCCAGGAAACCACATCAGCGGCTAAACGTTATTTGCGTGCAAATTCGGGTAGATACCGCGTCTTTGCTGTCGATGGAGAGGAGTGTAAACGGGGCGGATGGCAATTGTTAGCAAGGAAAACTGTCAATCTTTTTCAAAGATATTGAGTAAGGGAGCATAGAGAGATTTTGCCTGGTGACGGCTACGCCTTACCCGGCCTACTTTTTTACCGTAGGCCGGGTAAGCGCAGCGCCACCCGGCGAGAAGGCTAGCGCAGCTGCTGCTGACGAATCGTTGCTTTCACCAGACGCCATGCGCTCCAGACACCAAAGCCACGGCGTGCCCAGCGAATCAGCATGTTTGGATGACGAATCGTCCAGATCGCCATCACGCTGCTACCCACCAGCGCCCACGAACGCAGGCTCAGAAGAGTATTCCAGCCGCGATCGTAACGCTGGGTCAGCTCCAGCCAGTCGCGACGGCTGGCGGACAGGTCCAGCCGCTGCTGCTGGATCTGGCTCAGCAGATACGCTTTCCGCTTTTGACGTTCGGCTTTGTCGCTCACGACTTATCATCCTCCAGCAGGGCGCGGTCGTTGGCCAGCTCCTGGCGAGTATGGCGCAGGAAGGTCGACGTGCGCGCTTTATGCAGGGTCCAGATACCGCCTATCAGCGCCGCCACCAGCAGAACCACGGTAGTCGCAATCATCGCGTTTAGCCGATACTGTGGATCGATAGCCCAGATGATTAACACCATCAGGCTCATCAGACCAAACGCGGCAAAGAGCATCGTAAGCCCAAGCATGAGCAGCATCTGGAAGAGATTGGCTTTCTCCTCTTCCAGTTCCACTACCGCAAGCCGGACGCGCGTTTCGGCAATCCCGACCAGCGTCGTAAGAATACGCTGGCCGATGCCGAGGACGTTTTTAGCAGGCCCTTGTGCGTGACGTGGATCTTCCATAATCAACGACGCGTCAGCAGGACACCCAGCACCACACCCACTGCGGCACCAATACCAACGCCTGTCCATGGATTGTCACGTACATATTCGTCTGCGCGCGCAGCCGCTTCGCGGGTCTGTTTCGCCAGTGCATCACCGGTTTCACCCAGACGGTAACGGCTCTCTTTCAGTGCCTGCTCCGCTTTGCTGCGCAGTTTGCTGACTTCTTCTTTCGATTTATCGGCAGAAGAGTTCAGCACCTCTTCCAGGGTGTCCGCCAGGGATTTCAGCTCAGCGCGCAGATGTTCTGAAGTTGTATCTTTTGACATGATTCTCTCCTGTTGAGATTTCCGTTAACTCAATAATCGCGAGCTTCCAGCGCTTTCAGTTCGTCCTGCGCCTCTTGCAACTTCCTCTCGCGCTTGGCAATTTTTTCCGCATCACCTTTCTCTTTCGCTTCTTGCAGGTCTTGACGGCGCTCGGCTATCTCGTCCTTCTGTTCAGCGATTTTTTCCTGATGATCGGCACGCAGCTTGCTGTCCGTACAATTGTCTTTCACTTCGCTCAGCGCTTTTTTCAGTCCGTCGATCCGGTGCTGATTGTTATGCTTTTCGGCATAACTGATTTCGCGTTGAATATCCTGTTCTTTCTCCTGACAAAGAGACATAGCGAAGGAAGCTGTGCTTAAAGAAAAAAGGGCCAGAGCCAGGGTGATGCGGTATTTCATTATAGAAACCTTCCATTGTGTTACGGCGTAAGCCGTGTTCCAGAACTATGCGGAGAACATCTGAGGGGTGCTCCGCATACTTAAGCATAGTAAGTAAACGGGAGTTTCACCAAAGTGGGTGAAAATATTCGGAATATTAGTCGTTAGCCAAATCGATGCGACGTGTCGCGTAACCGTGACATCCAGGAGGCTACGTGGCTGTCATCATCCTGTTGCGCGATGATGTAACCCTGCGGCAACGTGCGGTCCAGCACCGCTTTCGCCGCGGCGCTTTGCGCACTGGAGTCAAATTTTATCAGCAGCACATCGTCTTGCGGCGTGATGCTCTTAAAGCGGATCCCGTTAGCGTCCAGATGATGCCAGATGGAAAAACCATCCGGCACGCTGGTTCCTTGACTCACAGGACGGATAGTCAGCGTCGACTCCTGGTGCTGTAGGGCAGACCATAGCAGGATGAGAGCGCTGAACATCATTAGCGCGACGATGGCGTAAGAGAAGCGGCGCAGCGCGAGCGGGGAGATAACCATCGTTAACCCCTGGCTCCGTATTTCTTTTTCCACAGTACGACCAGTGAACCGACCAGGCCAAACACCAGCAGGACGACGGGCAGCAGCATCAGGCAAGACATCAGCTGGTCTTCATATTTCATAAAGACCGGCGTTTTACCGAGCGCGTAGCCGAGCGTGGTCAGGATCAGAACCCACAGCAGGCCGCTCATCCAGTTAAAGAACTGGAAGCGCGCGCTGCTCAGGCCGGACAAGCCCGCAATGGTCGGCAGCAGGGTGCGTACGAATGCGATAAAGCGGCCAATCAGCAAGGCGGAGAGCCCGTGCTTATGGAAAAGGTGGTGCGCTCGCTGGTGATAATGTGCCGGAAGATGCGAAAGCCAGTTCTGAACGATTCGCGTGTTGCCCAGCCATCGCCCCTGAATATAACTCACCCAGCAACCCAGGCTGGCGGCAATGGTCAACAGCAGAACCGTTTGTGGGAAAGCCATCGCTCCTTTTGCACAGAGCACCCCAACCAGCACCAGCAGGCTGTCGCCCGGTAAAAAGGCAGCAGGCAGCAGACCGTTCTCAAGGAACAGGATCATAAATAACACAAAGTAGAGCATGCCAATCATGGACGGGTTGGCCAGCGTTTCGAAATCCTGAGCCCAGAGGGCGTTCAGTAGTTGGGTCAAAAGTTCCATTCAGTGTTCCTGGAAATCGGTTAACGTCACGCCTGTCATTCGGGAAAACAGCACGGCGACATTGTTATGATTTCATTATGGTCGCTCGCGGACACAATGATGTGTGGCCAACACTGTTCCCTGTTAATTGGCTGGTTAGCAAGCACTAACTTACAAAATAACGAAGTGAATCCAATTGTAACAAAGCCCGACGTTCTGCGTCACAGAATTTGAGGGGAAACACGATTTTGGCGTAAGCCACGGAGGGGAGCGAGAGATTTTACAAAGGCTGACACTATAGAGGTTTTCTTACCCTGTCTGGCCGGAAGGCGCGGCGGTGCGCCTGCCAGCAGTTCAGGAGGTTATTTTGCGACATTGGTCGCGGTATCGAGGTGAACCACCGGATTATCAGCAAAAAGATAGCGGTCAGCGTTAAATTCAAAGTCATCACTCGTTTCATTAAAAAGCATCTGTTTAGTGTTCTCCAGATGCTGCCACATTGCCAGTTTCGCCGCATGCGGATCTTTACGAATCAGGGCCTTAAGAATCTGGTCGTGGTCGTCACACCAGTTATCTACCGTGCGGGAATCAATGTGATCGTGCAGTTTCTTCCAGTACGGGTTGTGAACGCGCTGAGTCCACATTTTTTCAACGATTGCCGCCAGCGCTGTGTTCTGAGTCGCAAGGGCGACCTGGACGTGGAATTGCAGGTCCCATTCGGAATCGCGGAAACATTTTTCTTTACGCGCATGATCCTGGATTTCCATCAGCTTCATGATGTCCTGCTTGGTGACCTGCGTCGCTGCGAATTCTGCGATATTGCTTTCAATCAGCTGGCGAGCCTGGAGAAGCTCAAACGGACCGTAGCTGGCAAATTCCAGACTTTCGTCCGGCGTGGGGGAGTGTTTCGCCTGGCTGGAAATCACGTGAATACCGGAACCTTTGCGTACCTCAACATACCCTTCAACTTCCAGCATGATGATGGCTTCGCGGACCACCGTGCGGCTGACGCTTTTTTCATCCGCAATAAAACGCTCAGCGGGAAGTTTATCACCGACAAGATAGACCCCTTGCTCGATGCGATCTTTCAGCTCGGCGGCAAGTTGTTGATATAAACGACGTGATTCGGTGATTTCCATATGCGCTCCAGGCAGGGTACGGCGAATGATTTGTTATACCACTTTTGCGTGCCACTCTCCAGATTTCGCCATTAAAAAAGCCGCCCGGAGGCGGCTTTTGCGACGTTTTTGCCGGGTGGCGCTACGCTTACCCGGCCTACGGTTTTATCGGGTGTTGTAGGCCGGGTAAGGCGAAGCCGCCACCCGGCACAACAAGCTAACTCTGCGTCGCCGGTCCCCCAAGGGACTCTTTCGCCAGTTCCTCGGCGGATTTACTCTTCAGCACCGTCCAGATAACCACTGCACCCAGCAGGTCGAAGATGGCCAGTACCGCGAACAGCGGGCTGAAACCGATGGTGTCTGCCAGCGCGCCGACCACGAGGGCGAACAGGGTACTTGCGGTCCAGGCGGCCATCCCGGTCAGACCGTTGGCGGTGGCAACTTCGTTACGACCAAACACGTCGGACGAGAGCGTAATCAGCGCGCCAGACAGAGACTGGTGAGCAAAGCCCCCGATACACAGCAGGGCGATAGCCACGTAAGGACTGGTGAACAGGCCAATCATGCCAGGGCCAATCATCAGCAGGGCGCCCATGGTGACCACCATCTTACGGGACACAATCAGGTTCACGCCAAACCAGCGCTGGAACAGCGGTGGCAGGTAGCCGCCGACGATACAGCCCAGGTCTGCAAACAGCATTGGCATCCAGGCGAACATCGCGATCTCTTTCAGGTTAAAGCCGTAGACTTTGAACATGAACAGCGGGATCCAGGCGTTGAACGTACCCCAGGCCGGTTCCGCCAGGAAGCGTGGCAGGGCGATACCCCAGAACTGACGGGTACCCAGGATCTGCCAGACGGACATTTTCTTGCCGTTGTCGGTCTGATGATGAGATTCCTGGCCATTGATAATGTAGTCACGTTCTTCGGTGGACAGCTTTTTCTGGTCGCGCGGGTGTTTATAGAAGATCAGCCACGCCATGGCCCAGGCAAAACTCAGCACACCGGAGATGATGAACGCCATTTGCCAGCTGTGCATCACAATCGCCCACACCACCAGTGGCGGAGCAATCATCGCCCCGATGGAGGAACCCACGTTGAAGTAACCGACAGCGATTGAACGTTCTTTTGCCGGGAACCATTCAGAGCTGGCTTTCAGACCCGCAGGGATCATCGCCGCTTCGGCAGCACCTACCGCACCACGTGCCAGCGCCAGCCCGCCCCAGCTGCCAGCCAGCGCCGTCGCCCCGCAGAAGACGGCCCATGCTACAGCGAAGAAGGCATAACCAATTTTTGTACCCAGAATATCAAGAACATAACCTGCAACAGGCTGCATTACGGTGTAAGCGGCAGAATACGCCGCAATGATGTAAGAGTATTGTTGTGTGGAGATATGTAACTCTTCCATCAACGTTGGCGCCGCTGCTGCCACGGTGTTACGTGTCAGGTAGCCCAGCACGGTGCCGAGCGTCACCAGTGCGATCATGTACCAACGTAACCCTTTAATTTTACGCATGTAAAACCTCATCGTTATGTTATTTCCGTGTCGGGACACGGCAACAACTCAACCGTTGCCGGGAGCTGTTCTGTAACGGGAGGGGCGTAACCGGGAACCTGTCCCGGAACGGCCCGAACCTTGCCATAAGTCATCGTGCTAAGTCGGCTTCCGTACCGTTAAATCCGATGTAACAAACACCGGTAATGCATTCCGTCGGCTTATAGTTTGCGACGGCGAAAAGATAACTTGTCATACAACTTTAAAAGGTGAGTGACATCACAAAAGAGTGAATCTTTGTAGGGATATTATGCGGCGTGCGCAAAGCCAGATCTGGCGCGGCCTGCAAGAAGGTTTACCCCTTTGAGGGTAATTTATTTGTCGACGTTTATTGATCTAACTCACGAAAAAAACGTCGGACTCTGGAAATTGGTGTGATAACTTTGCAGCATCTGAACATAAGCTTTCTGACGCTCCCGTAATGAGGAAGACGATAATGACACCGTTTATGACCGAAGATTTCCTGTTAGATACCGAATTTGCTCGCCGCCTGTACCACGACTACGCAAAAGATCAGCCGATTTTCGACTACCACTGCCATTTACCGCCGCAACAGGTTGCCGAAAATTACCGTTTCAAAAACCTGTATGATATCTGGCTGAAGGGTGACCATTATAAATGGCGCGCGATGCGCACCAACGGCGTGGCCGAGCGCCTGTGTACCGGCGACGCGACCGATCGCGAGAAGTTTGACGCCTGGGCCGCTACCGTTCCCCACACCATCGGTAACCCGTTATACCACTGGACGCACCTCGAACTGCGTCGTCCTTTTGGCATCACCGGCAAGCTGCTCTCTCCCGCCACGGCGGATGAAATCTGGGATCAGTGCAACGAACTGCTGGCGCAGGATAGCTTCTCGGCGCGCGGCATCATGCAGCAGATGAACGTGAAGATGGTGGGCACAACCGACGATCCGATCGACTCCCTGGAGCACCACGCGGTTGTCGCGAAGGACAGCACGTTTGACATCAAAGTGCTGCCAAGCTGGCGCCCGGATAAAGCCTTCAACATCGAGCTGCCGACCTTTAACGACTACATGGCGAAGCTGGCGGAAGTTTCGGATACCGACATTCGTCGCTTTGACGATCTGCAAACCGCGCTGACCAAACGTCTGGATCACTTTGCCGCACACGGCTGTAAAGTGTCTGACCACGCGCTGGACGTGGTGCTGTTCGCGGATTCCAGCGAAGCCGAGCTGGACAGCATCCTGGCGCGTCGTCTCTCCGGCGAAGCCCTGAGCGAGCATGAAGTCGCCCAGTTCAAAACCGCGGTGCTGGTGTTCCTCGGTGCGGAATATGCCCGTCGCGGCTGGGTTCAGCAGTACCATATCGGCGCGCTGCGTAATAACAACCAGCGTCAGTTCAAACTGCTGGGCGCGGACGTGGGCTTCGACTCCATCAACGACCGCCCTCTGGCGGAAGAGCTGTCAAAACTGCTGAGCAAACAGAACGAGCAAAACCTGCTGCCAAAAACCATTCTCTACTGCCTGAACCCGCGCGATAACGAAGTACTGGGCACCATGATCGGCAACTTCCAGGGCGAAGGGATGCCGGGCAAGATGCAGTTCGGTTCCGGCTGGTGGTTTAACGATCAAAAAGACGGCATGGAGCGTCAGATGACGCAGCTGGCGCAGCTCGGCCTGTTGAGCCGCTTCGTTGGCATGCTGACCGACAGCCGCAGTTTCCTCTCCTATACCCGCCATGAATATTTCCGCCGCATTCTGTGCCAGATGATTGGCCGCTGGGTGCACGCGGGTGAAGCGCCAGCGGATATCCAGCTGCTGGGCGAAATGGTGAGAAACATCTGCTTTAACAATGCGCGTGACTACTTCGCCATTGAACTGAACTAAGGCCGTTTGAGGTTGATATGCAATACATCAAAATCCATTCGCTGGATAACGTTGCCGTCGCGCTGGCAGATTTAGCCGAAGGGATGGAAGTGACCTTCGACAACCAGTCGGTGACGTTACGCCAGGCCATTGGACGTGGACATAAGTTTGCCCTGATCCCCATCGCGAAAGGGGAGAACGTGGTGAAGTACGGTTTGCCCATCGGTCATGCGCTGGCGGATATTGCGCCGGGTGAATACATTCATTCCCACAATACCCGCACCAATCTCAGCGATCTGGACGAGTACAGCTATCAACCTGACTTCCAGCCAGAAGAAGGACAGGCGGCCGATCGTGAGGTACAGATCTACCGCCGCGCCAGCGGCGAGGTGGGGATCCGCAATGAGCTGTGGATCCTCCCGACTGTCGGCTGCGTGAACGGGATCGCGCGTCAAATTCAGACGCGTTTCCTGAAAGAGACTAATGATGCTGAAGGCACCGACGGTGTGCATCTGTTCAGCCACACCTACGGTTGTTCCCAGCTGGGTGACGACCACATCAATACCCGTACCATGCTGCAAAACATGGTGCGCCACCCGAACGCGGGCGCGGTGCTGGTGATCGGCCTCGGCTGCGAGAACAATCAGGTCGACGCCTTCCGCGACACGCTGGGCGAATTTGACCCTGAGCGCGTGCACTTTATGGTGTGTCAGCACCAGGACGACGAAGTGGAAGCGGGCGTTGAACAGCTGCATCAGCTGTATGAGGTGATGCGTCACGACAAGCGCGAGCCGGGCACGCTGAGCGAACTGAAGTTTGGCCTGGAGTGCGGCGGATCTGATGGCCTTTCCGGCATTACCGCTAACCCAATGCTGGGTCGCTTCTCGGATTACGTGATTGCCAACGGCGGCACTACGGTGCTGACCGAAGTGCCGGAGATGTTCGGCGCAGAGCGCATTCTGATGAGCCACTGCCGCGACGAAGAGACCTTTGAGAAGACCGTCACCATGGTGAACGACTTCAAACAGTACTTCATCGCCCATAACCAGCCGATATACGAGAACCCCTCGCCGGGTAACAAAGCGGGCGGGATCACCACGCTTGAAGAGAAATCCCTGGGCTGCACTCAAAAAGCGGGCGCCAGCCAGGTGGTGGACGTGCTGCGCTACGGTGAGCGGCTGAAAACGCACGGCCTGAACCTGCTCAGCGCACCGGGCAACGATGCGGTCGCCACCAGCGCGCTGGCAGGCGCGGGCTGTCACATGGTGCTGTTCAGTACCGGGCGCGGTACGCCGTACGGCGGGTTTGTGCCGACGGTGAAAATCGCCACTAACAGCGAACTGGCGGCGAAGAAAAAGCACTGGATCGACTTTGATGCGGGCCAGCTGATCCACGGCAAAGCGATGCCGCAGCTGCTGAGCGAATTCGTGGACACGATTGTGGAATTTGCCAGCGGCAGGCAGACCTGCAACGAGAAGAACGACTTCCGCGAGCTGGCGATCTTTAAGAGTGGTGTGACGCTTTAAGTCGGGTGCGGGCTGGTGCCCTCACCCCGGCCCTCTCCCACAGGAAGAGGGTGCAAACACTAAAAACGGCAACACATGTTGCCGTTTTGCATTTACCTTGTAGGCCCGGTAAGGCGTAGCCGCCACCGGGCTTTTCTTTTTAACTGCGCAGGGCGTTCTTCGCTAAACGCGCATCTTCCGCCTGACAGGCTGCGGCAGTAAACAGCACGTCGGTAGAGGAGTTCAGCGCGGTTTCGCAGGAATCCTGCAATACGCCGATAATGAAACCGACCGCGACAACCTGCATGGCAATCTCGTTCGGAATACCGAACATGTTACAGGCCAGCGGGATCAGCAGCAGAGAGCCGCCCGCCACGCCGGATGCGCCACAGGCACACAGCGATGCAACGACGCTCAGCAGCAGCGCGGTTGGCAGATCTACCGGAATACCCAGCGTATGCACCGCCGCCAGCGTCAGCACGGTGATGGTAATCGCCGCACCGGCCATGTTCACGGTTGCACCCAGGGGAATCGACACCGAATAGGTATCGCGGTCCAGGTTCAGCTTCTCCGCCAGCGCCATGTTCACCGGTATGTTCGCCGCTGAGCTGCGGGTGAAGAAGGCATACACGCCGCTCTCGCGCAGGCAGGTCAGCACCAGCGGATACGGGTTGCGGCGGATCTGCCAGAACACCAGCAGCGGGTTGATCACCAGCGCCACCAGCAGCATACAGCCGACCAGGACGACCAGCAGCTGCGCGTAGCCCCACAGTGCGTCGAAACCGGTGGTGGCCAGCGTCGAAGAAACCAGACCAAAGATACCGACTGGTGCAAAGCGAATCACCAGCTTCACCATGAAGGTCACTGCATTGGACAAATCGTTAACCAGGTTTTTCGTGGTCTCGTTGCCATGACGCAGCGCGAAGCCCAGACCAATCGCCCAGACCAGGATGCCAATGTAGTTTCCGTTCATCAGTGCGGTGATGGGGTTAGAGACCATGCTCATCAGCAGGCCGCGAAGGACTTCCACAATCCCGGACGGCGGGGTGATATCACCGGCCGCGCTGGTCAGGTGCAGCGTGGACGGGAACAGGAAGCTAAACACAACGGCCGTTAAGGCAGCAGAGAAGGTTCCCAGCAGATACAGGAACAGAATAGGGCGAATGTTGGTTTTTTGTCCGTGCTGGTGGTTGGCAATCGACGCCATCACCAGCATCAGCACCAGTACCGGGGCGACGGCCTTCAGTGCGCCAACGAAAAGGGTGCCGAGCAGTCCCGTCGCTTCCGCCGCAGGTTTTGACACCATCGCCAGCAGAATACCCAGTACCAACCCGACCAGAATTTGTTTTACAAGACTGCCCTGCGCCAGGCGCGCAAGCAGGCCCTTAGATTGTGTGCTCATACGTTATTCCTGAGTGAAATTGCGTTCCATCCTGGATGTGCTCTAAGTCACATTTGTATCCGGATGTAAGTATTTGTTTGCCTGGTTGAGTATCAGGGAAAGCAGCGAAAGGCGGAAGCGTAAAATGCTGGATTTTACGTGTTGCGTCATGTTTTTTAACTATTGGTTAACGAAAGTGCCGGGTGGCGCTGCGCTTACCCGGCCTGCATTGCATTTCCCCCTCTCCCCGTGGGAGAGGGGTGGGGTGAGGGCATCAGCCCGCACCGAACGTTGCACTAAGCCTGCTGCTTCTTATCGTGCTGGCGGTTAACCCAGGTATTGATAATCAGCGTCACCAGCAGAATGCCAAACACCACGCCGAGCGAAATGGCGATCGGGATATGGTAGAAATCAACAATCAGCATCTTGATACCGATAAAGACCAGAATCACCGACAGACCGTACTTCAGCATTGAGAAGCGCTCTGCCGCGCCCGCCAGCAGGAAGTACATCGCACGCAGGCCGAGGATCGCGAACAGGTTCGAGGTCAGGACGATGAACGGGTCGGTGGTAACTGCGAAGATAGCCGGGATACTGTCCACGGCGAAAATCACGTCGCTCAGCTCGACCAGAATCAGCACCAGCAGCAGCGGGGTGGCGAACAGCAGGCCGTTCTTACGCACGAAGAAATGCTCGCTCTCGATCTTGTCCGTCATGCGCAGATGACCCCGGATCCACTTCACCAGCGGCTTATCACCGATACCGGTATCGTCTTCTTTCGCCAGCGCCATTTTGACCCCGGTGAACAGCAGGAACGCACCAAACACGTACAGCAGCCATTCGAACTGGGTAATCAGCCAGCTACCGGCGAAGATCATGATGGTACGCAAAATGATGGCGCCCAGCACGCCGTATACCAGCACGCGGCGTTGCAGGGCCGCAGGCACGGCGAAGTAACTGAACAGCATCAGCCAGACGAAGACGTTATCAACCGCCAGCGCTTTTTCAATCAGATAGCCGGTGAGGAAGGCGAGTGCCTGAGGATCGGCCACCGCGCGACCTTCGGTTGAGGCCAGATACCACCAGAAGGCGGCGCAGAAAAGAAGTGAGAGGGTAACCCATACCAGCGACCAGACGGCGGCTTGCTTAACGCTCATGCCGTGTTCGCCGCGACGACCCTGCAAAAAGAGGTCGATCGCCAGCATGATGAGCACGACAACCGCGAATCCGCCCCACAGCATTGGAGTGCCGACAGAATGCATACTATTTTCCTTACACATAAAAAAACAAAAACGGCTATGGTCAGAAGACGATAGCCGTTAGCTTTTTATGCATAGACCTCGCCTTCCGGCAAGGTCTCACTTACAACCACGAAGGTTGCCCGGCGACCGGATGCGGTTTTGCACGCATCGTAATGACGATCCACCGGCGAAGAAGTTACTCCCCTTTGCAGGTAACAAATTATGTCAGACCATCGATTTCGTCAATGGTCTGCACGATTTCATTACACAGCTTTACGCGACGGCTTCCACATTCACGCCGTCTGCGGGGAAGATTACGCCGGTCTGTCGGCGGATCTCCGTTTGCAGCTTCGCCGTGGTGCGGCTGATCGCCAGTCCCGGGTGGTTCACTTCGTTGTCTTCTACCAGACGGGCGAAGACCTCTGCCTCATA
The DNA here is from genome assembly GCF_015159675.1 of Enterobacter cloacae complex sp. S2. Classification (NCBI taxonomy): domain Bacteria; kingdom Pseudomonadati; phylum Pseudomonadota; class Gammaproteobacteria; order Enterobacterales; family Enterobacteriaceae; genus Enterobacter; species Enterobacter cloacae complex sp. S2. The sequence goes on along the minus strand of NZ_JADDTS010000036.1, from coordinate 4,945 downwards.
AAGCATAGTGTTAATATGCTGAGGCTGCGTCAGCTCCTGCGCTTTTCCGCCGCGCGGAACGATGCTGAGCTTCTGGCATTCGGAGATTTTTTCGATCACCAGCGAGCCGTCTTCGCCCTGAATTTCGCTTGGCAGCACGGAGTCGCTGACCTTCGAGTGCTGCAACGTCACGCTGAAATCACCGTAGTCCAGCACCACAACGCCGTGTGCATCCACGCCGCTCTCCAGCAGGCTGGCGGTGGCCGTCACGCCGTGTGGTTCCCCCCACAGCGCAACCGCAGAGGCCAGGCAGTAAAAACCGATATCCATAATCGAGCCATTCGAGAAGGCCGGGTTAAAGGTGTTCGGGTTTTCGCCGTCCAGATAGCGCTGGTAGCGCGAGGAATACTGGCAGTAGTTGATAAAGGCTTTACGCACTTTGCCAATTTTCGGCAGGGACTGCTGCAACAGCAGGAAGTTGGGCAGGCTGGCGGTTTTGAACGCTTCAAACAGCACCACCTGGTTTTCGCGGGCAAGCGCAATGGCGGCTTCCACTTCGTGGATATTCGACGCCAGCGGCTTCTCGCAGATCACATGCTTTTTATGGCTGAGGAACAGCTTCGTTTGCGGGAAGTGCAGAGCATTCGGGCTGGCGATATAGACCGCGTCAATGGCGTCGCTTTGCGCCATCTCATCGAGTGAGGTGAACAGATGTTCAACCAGGTAGTCATTCGCAAAACTTTGCGCCTGCTCAAGGCTGCGGGAATAGACTGCGGTGAGCTTATATTTGCCGGTTTCGTGGGCGGCGTCGACGAACTGGCGCGTGATCCAGTTCGTACCGATGACTGCGAAACGTATCATAAACGTTTACGTACTCCGTAGCAGGGAACCTAAAGCCACTGTAGCACGTCCTCATGACATTTCGCGTGCGCTACTGCGCATTACTCTTTAACGATAAATGCGTCAGCCACAAACGGGTATCAAACTCCAGCTGGTGGTACTGCGGCTCCATATGGCAGCACAGGGAATAGAACGCTTTGTCGTGATCTTTCTCTTTCAGGTGCGCCAGCTCGTGCACCACGATCATCCGCAGAAAGGCTTCCGGCGCATTGCGAAAGACGGTCGCGACGCGGATCTCCGCCTTAGCCTTCAGCTTGCCGCCCTGCACGCGGGAGATGGCGGTATGCAGGCCGAGCGCGTTTTTCAGCACGTGGATCTTGTTGTCGTACATCACCTTGTTGATCGGCGGGGCGCTCTTCAGATACTGGCTTTTCAGATCCTGCGTATACTGCCAGAGGGCTTTGTCAGTCGCGAAATCATGCGTGCCCGGGTAGCGTTTTTCCAGCACCGCGCCGAGCTTTCCCGCGGCGATCAGGTCGCGAACCTGGGATAGTAATTGCTCCGGGTAGCCCTGGAGATAAGTCAGCTGGTTCATCAAAACCCCAAAATAGTGTGAAAACGGGTATACTCACGCACCCTTTTCAGGGATACGCCAAATTTTACCATTCAGGAGGGCCGATGAGCCACTTAGACAACGGTTTCCGTTCACTCAACCTTAAACGTTTCCCGGAAACGGACGACGTGAACCCGCTTCAGGCGTGGGAAGCGGCGGATGAATATCTGCTGCAGCAGTTGGATGAGACTGAAATCCGCGGCCCGGTTCTGATCCTGAATGACGCGTTTGGCGCGCTGGGCTGTGCGCTGGCGGAACATGCGCCTTACAGTATCGGCGATTCTTACTTAAGCGAGCTGGCGACGCGTGAAAACCTGCGTCACAACGATATCGACGAATCCAGCGTGAAGTTCCTCGACAGCACCGCGGACTACCCGCAGGCGCCAGGGGTGGTGCTGATTAAAGTGCCCAAAACCATGGCGCTGCTGGAGCAGCAACTGCGCGCGCTGCGTAAAGTCGTGACGCCAGAAACGCGCATCATCGCGGGCGCCAAGGCGCGTGATATTCACACCTCGACGCTGGAACTGTTCGAGAAAGTGCTCGGCCCGACCACTACGACGCTGGCCTGGAAAAAAGCGCGCCTGATCAACTGTACCTTCAGCGCGCCGGAACTGGCCGACGCGCCAGAGACCCTGAGCTGGAAGCTGGAAGGGACCGACTGTACCATCCACAACCACGCGAACGTCTTCTCCCGTACCGGTCTGGATATCGGCGCACGCTTCTTTATGGAACATCTGCCGGAAAACCTGGAAGGGGAGATTGTCGATCTCGGCTGCGGTAACGGCGTGATTGGCCTGACGCTGCTGGCGAAGAACCCGGAGGCCAGCGTGGTGTTCAGCGACGAATCGCCAATGGCGGTGGCTTCAAGCCGTCTGAACGTGGAAACCAATCTGCCGGAGGCGCTGGATCGCTGCGAGTTTATGATCAATAACGCGCTGTCCGGCGTAGAGCCTTTCCGCTTCAACGCGGTGTTTTGCAATCCTCCGTTCCACCAGAAGCACGCCCTGACGGATAACGTCGCGTGGGAGATGTTCCACCACGCGCGCCGCTGCCTGAAAATCAACGGCGAGCTGTACATCGTGGCGAACCGCCATCTGGACTACTTCCACAAGCTGAAGAAGATTTTCGGTAACTGCGTCACCATTGCGACAAACAACAAGTTTGTGGTGCTGAAGTCGGTGAAGCTGGGGCGTCGTCGGTAAGATCGCTTTGCCTGGCGGCGCTTCGCTTGCACAGGCCTACGGTTTCAAATGCCCGGTGGCGCTTCGCTTACCGGGCCTACAATGGCCTCGGACCCGTAGGCCCGGTAAGCGAAGCGCCACCGGGCGATGCCGTTAAATACTCAGCGCCAGTTTTGTCCCCTGCGCAATCGCCCGCCGCGCATCCAGTTCCATCGCCACGTCGCACCCGCCAATCAAATGTACCGTTTTCCCTGCCTCACGCAGCGGATCGGCCAGATCGCGCTTCGGCTCCTGCCCGGCGCACAAAATCACATGATCCACGTCCAGCAGCTGCGGCTCACCGCCGATCAGAACGTGTAGCCCGTCGTCGTCGATCTTCTGGTAGCTCGCCCCCGGGATCATCTTCACCCCGCGCGAGAGCAGGGTGGCGCGGTGGATCCAGCCTGTGGTTTTCCCCAGCCCTTCACCCGGCTTGCTGGCTTTACGCTGGAGCATCACGATCTGACGCGGGCTTTTCGGCAGCTGCGGACCTTCCGGGCGTAAACCGCCGGACTGACTGAGACTGGTATCAATGCCCCATTCCACGCAGAACTCAGCGATGTTCTGGCTGGTGGCTTCGCCCGGCTGGCTTAAATACATCGCAGTATCAAAACCGATCCCGCCGCAGCCGATGATCGCCACCTTCTCGCCAACCGGCGCTTTGTCGCGCAGCACGTCCAGATAGCTCAATACCTTCGGATGATCGATACCCTCGATCGCAGGGGTGCGCGGGGCGATCCCACTCGCGAGGATCACCTCGTCGAAACCGATCAGATCCGCCGCGCTGACAACCTGATTGAGCCGCAGATCGACGCCCGTCACCTCGATCATCCGGCGGTAATAGCGCAGCGTTTCATAGAACTCCTCTTTGCCGGGGATCTGTCTGGCGATAGTAAACTGCCCGCCGATTTCCGCCAGCGCATCAAACAGCGTCACGCTGTGCCCACGCGAGGCGGCATTGATCGCAAACGCCAGGCCAGCGGGTCCTGCGCCCACCACGGCCAGACGCTTCTTGTTGGTCGCAGGAACGATCGGCATTTTGGTTTCATGGCAGGCGCGGGGATTCACCAGGCAGGAGGTGACCTTGCCGACGAAGATCTGATCCAGACACGCCTGGTTACAGCCGATACAGGTGTTGATCTCATCCGCACGGCCGCTTTGCGCTTTGGAGAGCAGTTCGGCATCCGCAAGGAACGGACGCGCCATCGACACCATATCGGCGTCGCCGCGGGAGATCACATCGTCCGCCACCTGCGGATCGTTAATGCGGTTAGTGGTCACCAGCGGAACGGAGACTTTGCCTTTCAGCTTGCGCGTAACCCAGCTGAACGCCGCACGCGGCACCGGCGTGGCGATGGTGGGGATGCGCGCTTCGTGCCAGCCAATCCCGGTGTTGATAATGGTGGCACCAGCGGCTTCAATCGCCTGCGCCAGCTGCACGGTTTCGTCGAAGGTGCCGCCGCCTTCCACCAGGTCGAGCATCGACAGGCGGAAGATGATAATAAAATCCGCACCCGCACGTTCACGCACCGCACGCACCACCTCCACGGCAAAACGCATGCGGCGGGCATAGTCACCACCCCATTCGTCGTCGCGCTGGTTGGTGCGTGCGGCGAGGAATTCGTTGATCAGGTAGCCTTCTGAGCCCATCACCTCCACGCCGTCGTAACCCGCTTCCCGCGCCAGCGCGGCGCAGCGAGCAAAGTCATCTATCAGCGCCAGGATCTCGTCATGGCTGAGGGCATGGGGAGTAAAGCGGTTAATCGGTGCCTGAATAGCCGAGGGGGCAACCAGGTTCGGCTGATAGCTGTAGCGCCCGGTATGCAGAATTTGCAGGGCGATTTTGCCGCCCTCGTTGTGAACCGCATCGGTCACAATGCGGTGGTGCGGCAGTTGTGACGCATCATTCAACACCGCGCCGCCCTCCATCGTCACCCCGGAAGGGGCAGGGGCTACGCCGCCGGTGACAATCAGCGCCACCCCGTGGCGCGCGCGCTCGGCATAGAAGGCTGCCAGACGTTCAGCCCCGTCCGGACGCTCCTCCAGCCCGGTGTGCATTGAGCCCATTAACACGCGGTTTTTGAGGGTAGTGAACCCCAGATCGAGAGGGGCGAATAACGACGGGTAGCGGCTCATAGTCTCTTCCAGTGTAAAATTATTGTTATGTGGTCGGATGAGTTACTAATTTAGCCAGCGGCGGCAGAAAGGTAAAAGCGGGATCGAATGATTGTGATAGATCTCAAAGAACTTCACCCCTCACCCCGGCCCTCTCCCCAGAGGGGAGAGGGTGAAA